>JAAXIW010000158.1:349-2115 GCA_012270135.1 Brevundimonas sp.
GCGGTAAACCGGCGGTCCGGCGCAAGGGTGCGGGTCAGGCGTTCGCCGCCCTTGTCGAAGGTCTCGGCCAGATCGCCCTTCATCAGGCCGAGCCAGTTCCTGTAGGCGGCCGTCTTGTCGGCGGCGTCGACGGCGGCGACCGAGTCCTCGAGATCGACGATGGTCGACAGGGCGGCTTCCAGCACGACATCGGATATGCCGGCCGGGTCGTCGCGGCCGATCGGGTGGCCGGGGTCGAAGATGACCTCGATGTGCAGGCCATGGCGGCGGAACAGGCGCGAGCGGTCGGTGTGACCGACGTACTGGCCGGGGTCGCGCAGGGCGATGCCCTGGTGCGGGTCGGTCAGGTCGGTCCAGGAGCCGTCGGTGAGGGGGATCGCCTCGTCGAGGAAGGCTTTCGCCCGGGCCACGACGCGGGCGCCGCGGGCAGGGTCGTAGCCGCCGCCGGGCGGAAGGTCGCCGAGGGCGTCCGTGCCGTAGAGGGCGTCATAGAGGCTACCCCAGCGGGCGTTTGCGGCGTTGAGCACGAAGCGGGCGTTGAGGCTGGGCACGACCAGTTGCGGACCGGCGAGGGTCGCGACCTCGGCGTCGACGTTCCGCGTGCCGACGGCGAAGGGGGCGGGTTCGGGAACGAGGTAGCCGATGTCCCGCAGGAAGGCGGCGGCGGCGGCGACGTCGTACGGCCCGTCGCCGCGTTCGGCGTGCCAGGCGTCGATGCGGGTCTGCAGGTCGTCGCGCACGGCCAGCAGGCGGCGGTTCTCCGGGGCGAAGCGGGCGAAGACCTGGGCGGCGCCGGTCCAGAAGCGGTCCGCCTCGATGTCGAGGCCGGGCAGGACCTCGGTCTCGATGAAGGCGGCGAGCTGTTCGTCGATCTGCAGTCCGGCGCGCGGCGTCATCGGCATGGGCGTCTCCTGGGGGCGGGACTGTAACATTCCGTGATGACCCTGGGTAAGTCGAGCGGGTTTTGCAGCGCGGCAGCAGGCAGGCGCGTTTGATCGCCGTCTGCTGAACAGACGGTTGGGGAGGGCGCGGGACAGCCGGGCCTCGCCCGGTGCTGAGATTGTTTTACCGTTTCGACGAGACTCTCTGTCCCGCGCGGCCGTTTTCCACACGCCCTCCGCTTGGCGGCCCTGCGTCCGGGCCTTTCACGGATCGCCCCGAAGCCATTGCTGACTCCAGAACGGGACGGCCTTACCCCCGCCTCTCGCGGGGCCATCTGACCGCGCCTCAAGGCGCGCGGCGAGCAAGCAGAGGCCATCCATCGACGTCCGCGAGGACCCCCGGACTCTCCGTCGCCCGGGCTTCATCGCTCGACCACAGCCCGCCGACATCGAGGCGTTGGATCCGACGCCCTCCCCACCGACGGGATGCCCCTACGATACGCCCGCCCCGCCATGGGGCGGGTTCAGGACGCTGATGTGGAGGGGAGATTAATGGAAAACAGCGGGTTGGCTTCTGAAAATATGCTGGCTGCGCATGAACTTGCAGCGCAGCAATTGCCGTTGAGAGCGCTGGTTCATCACAGCGGGCACAACGGATTCACAACGAACACGACGGGGCCGGAGGGCCATGCGGCGACCGTCAGGGCGACGCCCTGGTTTGATGGCGGGCAAGGGCCCGCGGAAGGCGGCGACGGGCGCGCTACCGCCGTGTCCGTCGTGCCCTTCGTCGTGGCCGTTGTGACGAACCAGCCGGCGGAGGCCGTCACCGTCGCCTTGACTTGGCCGCATTGGGAGCCCATCTGCGCTGCATCGCACAATCGCGAT
>JAAXIW010000186.1 GCA_012270135.1 Brevundimonas sp.
TGCAGCTCGTGAACCAGTGCCTCAAGGATGGCGGCGGGATGAAATGACCGACCCGGCCGACAACCCCCACGACTCCATCACCGCCCTGTCGACCGATGTGCGGCGGCGCTTCCTCAACCAGGCCATCCGCACCGACTTCCAGTGCTTCGCCTTCCGCGCACTCAGCTACCTGCACGGCGAGATCGAGTGGAACTGGCACCACAGGGTGATGGCCGAGTGGGCCTTCGCGGTGGCCGAGGGCGACAAGCGCTTCTCCGTGGTCAATCTGCCGCCGCGGACGCTGAAGTCCGACATGTTCTCGGCGGTGCTGCCCGCCTGGCTGCTGGGGCGCAACCCGTCCGCCAAGATCATCTGCCTCAGCCATAGCCAGGACCTGGCCGAAAAGTTCGCCGCCGACACCCGCCGCATCATGGACTCGGCCTGGTATGGCGAGGCCTTCCCGCGGACCCGGCTGAGCAAGCGCGCGCTCGCCGCCCTGCGCACGCCCCAGGGCGGCTCGCGTCTGGCGACCTCGATCGGCGGCGGCGTCACCGGCCGCGGCGGCGACTTCATCATCCTGGACGACCCGATGAAGGCCGACGACGCCGAATCCGACGCGGTGCGCAACAGCGTCAACGACTGGCTGGCCGGCACCCTGTTCACGCGCCTGGACGATCCAAGAGCGGGCGCCATGGTGGTGGTCGCCCAGCGCCTGCATCAAGACGACCCCTGCGGTCGGCTCCAGGAGGGCGGCGGCTGGGACATCCTGTCGATCCCGGCCATCGCCACCGAACGGACCGTCTACGACCTCGGGCGCGGCGGCCGCCACGTCCAGCGCCCCGGCGACCTGCTGCACGCCGAACGCCTCAGCCTTGAGCACCTGGCCTCGCTTCGGCGCTCCATGGGCGAGCGCAAGTTCGAGGCCCAGTACCAGCAGGCGCCGGTCCCGGCCGACGGCAGCTTCTTCAAGCGGGAGTGGCTGCGCTTCGATGACCGCGCCCTCGCCAGCCAGCCCGGCGACCGGGTGATGCAGAGCTGGGACGTGGCGGCCAAGACCGGCGAGGGCAACGATTGGTCGGTGTGCATCACCGCCCTCGTTCGCCGCTCGCAGGTGATCGTGGTCGACGTGCTGCGCCGGCGGTTGGCCTTCTCGGACCTCTACAAGGCGGTCTACGATCAGGCCCGCCTGCATAAGCCCGACCAGCTCCTGATCGAGGACGCCTCGGCCGGTCAGCAGCTGATCCAGATGTTCCAGCACGAACAGCCCCGCGGACTGCCGCTGCCGATCCCGATCAAGGCGGTCACCTCCAAACAGGAGCGCGCCCTGATCGGGGCCACCCGCTGCGAACGGGGCGAACTGGTGCTGCCCGAGCGGGCGCCGTGGCTGGACGCCTTCGTCAACGAGCTGATGGCCTTCCCGGCCGGCCGCCACGACGACCAGGTGGACGCCCTCGCCCACCTGATGGCCTACAGCCAGGGCGACTATCTGCCGCCGATTGAGATGGACCCGACCACCCGGCCGTCGCCGTTCCTGAACTTCGCGCGCGACCCGGACCTCGACCAGTCGGACTTCGCCGACGCCTTCGAGGACGCCGATCAGCTGTTCTGAGCCCGCCGCTCGACTTCCATCAGGAAGCGAGCCATCCAGCGGTCATGGCCAGAACCTCGATATCCCATCCGCTGCAGATCGCGGCCGTGTCCACCCTGCCTGGGCACGGCCGCATCGGCGTCACCTTCTGTCCCGGCAAGGTGCAGACCTCCGCCGCCACCGGCGCCTGGGCGCGCGACCTCGACCTCGACATCCAGGCCATCGCCGACTGGGGCGCGGCCGCCGTGCTGACTCTGATCGAGCCCCATGAGATCACCGCCCTGCAGGTCGAGGATCTCGGGCGCGCGGTCGAGCGCGCGCATATGGACTGGCTGCACGCGCCGATCCCGGATGTGAGCACGCCGGACGCCGCGTTCGAGGCGGCGTGGGTGGAGGTCGGCGAAGGTCTGCGGGACCGGCTGCGCGCCGGCTTCGACATCGTCGTGCACTGTAAGGGCGGGCTCGGGCGCGCCGGCATGATCGCCGCACGGCTGCTGGTGGAGCTCGGGGGCGAGGCCGACGAGGCGATCAGCCGGGTGCGGTC
>JAAXIW010000012.1 GCA_012270135.1 Brevundimonas sp.
TGACCAGCTGGTCGACGCCGCGCCGCGCATCCGCGCCGGAGCTGTCGCGCCGCGGAAGGTCGCCCGGCAGCAGGCGCCGCTTGGCGGCCCGGGAGCCCTCCATCTCGCCATGGTAGGCGAGGTGGTCCTGGGTCAGATTGGGGAAGGCCGCCGCCTTCAGCGACACGCCATCCAGCCGCCGCTGGTCGATGCCGTGCGATGAGGCCTCCAGAGCCAGATGGGTGACCCCGTCGATCGCCAATTCGGCCAGCATGCGGGCGGCGTCGGCGGCGTCGGGGCTGGTCAGCCCGGGCCCCGTCAACGCCTGATTAACGTTACCCGTCTGTTTCAAAACCCCCAGCGTGCCCATGCTCGCGGCGGACAGTCCGAGCGAGGCCCAGATCTGGCGACAGAAGGCGGCTACCGATGTCTTGCCGTTGGTGCCGGTGATGGCCACGCAGGTGGCCGGCTGGGCTCCGTAGAAGCTGCGCGCGGCGATGGCGTAGCTGCGTCGCACGTCGCCGGAGGTGACCAGCACTGGAGCCATGGCCGCGTCAGTGTCAACCGGGGCCAGCACCGCCGCGGCGCCCTGCGACAGTGCTTGGGGGATGAAGGCGCGGCCGTCGGCGGCGCTGCCGGGAAGGGCGACGAACAGGCTGCCGGGTGCGACCTTGCGGCTGTCGGCGGTGACCCCGGTGATCAGCGGATCAGCCGGCACCTCCCGGCGCAGCAAGTCCGACAGCTTGATCGAGGCGGCGCTCATCGCCCGTCCCCCTCGACGTCCTCGATCTGGGGGATCTTTTCGCCCCGGGCGGTGCGGTACGGGTCGGCGCGGCGCTCGACGCCGAGGAAGGGCGCGATCCGGTCGGCGATGCGGCCCACGGCGGGCGCGGCCACGAAGCCGCCGGTGCGCGGATAGGCCCCCGGCTCGTCGATCAGTATCAGGATCGAATAGCGGCGCGCGTCCAGCGGCCCGTCCGCCGGGAAGACCGCGGCGAAGGTGCCGACGGCGTGGGTCGGATCGTAGCGGCCGTTGACCAGCTTGTTGGCCGAACCGGTCTTGCCGCCGACCCGCAGGCCCGGCGCGTCGGCGCGACCGCCGGACCCGCGCACCACGTTGCGGCGCAGCAGGTCCAGCAGGGTCAGCGAAGTTTCGGGGCTGACCACTTGGCGGGCCTCGGCATTGGGCAGGCCGCCCTTGCGCAGGGTCAGGGGGATGAACCGTCCACCGTTGGTCAGGGCGCCCATGGCGGCCGACATCTGCAGCGGCGTGATCATGATACCGTAGCCGAACGACAGGGACGCCAGGGTGGAGTCGTCCCACTTGGTCGGGCGGCGCGGCCGGGCCGACTCGTGCAGCTCGATCGGCGCCGCGTCCAGCAAGCCGAAGCGGGTGAAATAGTCCCGCATCGTCGCCGGTCCCATCTCGACCGCGAGGCGCGAGGTGCCGATGTTGGACGAGTGGAGATAGACCTCCTCCAGCGTCAGCACCTGGTTGGTGGCGTGGAAGTCGGTGATGCGGCGCTTGCCGATCATGAAGGCTTCGGATGCGTCGAACAGGGTGTTCATGTCCGCCCGACCGGTGTCGAGGCCGGCGGCGACAGTGAAGGTCTTGAACACCGACCCCATCTCGTAGTGGGCCGATGTGGCGCGGTTCAGCCGATCGCCGGTCGGCCAGCTGGCCATGCCGAGGATCTCCCCGGTCTGGACGTCGGCGATGATGCCGACGGCGCCCTTGGCCTGGCTCTCCTCAACGGCCCGCGCCAGCTCGTTCTCAAGTACGCCTTGGACGCGCAGGTCGATCGACAGGGGGAAACTCTCGCCTCGCGCGCCGGCCTCGCGGATTTCGCGGTTGAAGGCCAGTTCGGCGCCGGTCAGCCCCTGTCCGCCGGTGTCGGTTACGCCGAGCACGTGGGTGGCGGACGCCCCCAGCGGATAGACCCTGCGGTCCTCCGGTTCGAACGTCACTCCACCAAGGGCCAGGCCGTGCACCGCCGCCTTCTCGCCAGGGGTCAGGCCCGGCATGACGATCAGCCGCCGGTCGCCGGACAGCACCTTGTTGAGACGGCTCATCGAAATGCGCGGCAGCACCCGCTTGATCTGCGCGGCGGCGGCGCGGCGGTCCCACACCTCGGCCGGATCGATGTAGAGGCCGTAGTGGACGATGTTTGTCGCCAGAAGGGCGCCGTTGCGGTCGACCACATCGGCCCGGTCAACGGCGTTCGGATGGCCGCCCGACCATACCCCGCCCCTCGGCGCCAGCAGGGCCGCATTGACCGCGCCCAGGCCCAGGCAGACGAACACCGCCGAGAACAGACATAGGATCACGAAGATGCGGACCCGGGTGTCTTCTTCCGGCCGGGCGTCGGCGCGGGCGCGACCGAACGAATGTTCGATCCGCCACATGATCTCGGTCAGCCAGCGCCACGACGGCACCGGGACGCTGCCGCCCGGACGGCTGGGGACGGGACGGTTCCAGGCGTGCGGATCGTCGTGCACGCTCATTGCGCGACCTCCGCGGCGTCAGAGGCGGAAGCGGCGGTGGCGGGTTCGCTCGGAACTGTCGGCGCGATGATCACGACCGGCGCCGGCTCCGGGATCGGAGCCAAGTCGGACAGGCTCGCCTCGGTCGCCTGACGATGCACGTCCACGGGCCCGAGTCCGGCGTCGCGCGACAGGAGTTCAAGCCGGGCCGGCTGCTCCAGACGCGCGGCCTCGGCCCGCAGCAGGCGGACGCGCTGGCCGTTCTGGGTGATCTGGCGCTCGAGACTGGCGATGCGGGCGCTCTCGCTCGCCGCCGCAGCCTTGGCGAGATAGACCGAGAAGATCATCGCCGCCACGAGCATCAAGCCGATGATCTCGATCCAGCGGACGCCGCGGACCTTCCAGTCGAACACTCGCTTCAGGGTCCGGGCCGCGTTCATGCCGCGATCCTCCCCCAGGCCGGGGCCTCGGTTCGAACAGCGGCGCGCAGCCTGGCCGAGCGGGCGCGTGGATTGGCGGCGCACTCCTCCGCATCGGCCTCGCGCGCGCCCTTGAAACGCAGGGTGAAGCTGGGTTTGCGGGTCTCGACGGCAACGGGCGCGTGGCGCGAGCCGCCCGGAGCATTGCCCGTCCGTTCGGTCAGGAACGCCTTGACGATCCGGTCTTCGAGGGAATGGAAGGTGACCACGGCCAGCCGTCCGCCGGGCGCCAAAGTCGCCTCGGCCGCCTCCAGCCCGGAGCGCAGCTCGCCCAGCTCGTCGTTGACGGCGATGCGCAGGGCCTGGAACACCCGGGTCGCCGGATGGATTGGCGCGCCGCGACGGCCGCCCAGCGCCTTTTCGACGACCTCGGCCAGGTCGAGTGTACGGGTGAAGGGTTTTTCGGCCCGGCGACGCAGGATGGCGGTGGCGACCCGCCCCGACTGACGCTCGTCGCCGTAGAGCTTGAAGATGTGGGCCAGCGGTCCGTGGTCCCACGCGTTGACGATGTCGGCGGCGGTCTGGCCTTCGTCGGACATACGCATGTCCAGCGGCCCGTCGCGCATGAAGGAGAAGCCGCGCTCGGCCTGATCCAGCTGCATCGACGACACGCCGATGTCGAACACCACCCCATCCAGCTTCGCCTCGCCGCTCTCGGCGAAGGCCTGGGCCAGTCCGGAAAACGGCGTGCGGAACAGACGGAACCTGCCCGGGAAGTCGTTGGCCACCGCATCGGCGTGCGGCTGGACTGTCGGATCGCGGTCGAGGGCGACGACGGTCGCGCCGTTGGTGAGGATGGCTCGGGTATAGCCGCCGGCGCCGAAGGTGGCGTCGATGATCACGTCGCCGGGTCCGGGCGCCAGCGCCTCGAGAACTTCGGCCAGCAAGACGGGAGCGTGCGGGCTCATGCACCCTCCCCGCCCGGTCGACGACCAGCCAGCAGGGCCTTGCGCCCGGCCTCGCCGCGCTCGCGCACCGCCTGTCGCGCCAGCGCCCGGCGCTCGTCCCGACGGGCGTTCCAGCGGGCGCGGTCCCAGATCTGGAAACGCGATCCAAGCCCGACGATGACCACGTCCTCGCCCAGCTCCGCGTCCTGGCACAGGTGTTCCGGCAGGGTGATCCGCCCGCCGCCATCGTAGGCTAGAGGCCGCTGGCCAGCGTAGAAGGTCTCCTCCAGCGCCGTGCGAAGGTCGTCTCCGAACGGCAGCTCCTCGATCATCGCGACGTACTCGGCCATCAGCTTGTCGCCGCCGGCCTCGAGACAGTCCGACCCAATCGAGAAGAAGCAGAACACGCCATGCTCGGCGCCATTGTCGGCCGTGCGGAACTCCTGCGGGATCAGCAGGCGGCGCTTGCCGTCCAGTTGTTTCTCGTAGGTCGAGAGAAACACGCCCTGCCCCAACTCGGACCCTTCGATCCGCCCCTCTGCGTCTCGAGCGCATCCCCGCGCTCGCCAACCCCAATCCGAAGCTCATGGGATAGCATGGGATGAAATGGGCCTCAATGGGATTAGTTGACGGAAGTTAACCTCGACAGTTGGCCTGAACGCTGCCTACTTCAGAACATAAACAGAACATCAGAAGTATTGACAGGCTGTGGATGAATGTTGCGCTGCAACAGGTTGATGCGCGACTGCAAGCGGACGGGCGCGCAGGCAGCAAGCCGCCTAGTGGCAAGTGGCAGCGCCCCGAAGAAGGAAAGGTCAGACGGCCTGTAAGCCGGGTTCTGTTCCGCACCGGAGAGCGGCGACGATCATTCCTCTGGACCGGCCATTGCTGACCGGTTCTCGCGACCTACCCGGACGCCTCGGGCGGTGAACCCTGCGGCCGAAACCGCGCGACGTCCCTATTCGGTCTTGCTCCAGGCGGGGCTTGCCATGCCGTCGCTGTTACCAGAGACGCGGTGGGCTCTTACCCCACCCTTTCACCCTTCCCTGTTCCGAAGAGCAGGCGGTTTGCTTTCTGTGGCGCTATCCCTCGGGTCGCCCCGGGCGGAGGTTATCCGCCGCCTTTTCACCGTGGAGCCCGGACTTTCCTCGACGAGGCGAGCCCCGCCGCGACCGCCCGGCCGTCTGACCGGGCCTAGGTGGGCGTTTCGTCGTTCCACGTCAATGTCGCGGGGTCGGCGGGGGCGTAACCGAATATCCAGATGCCCCGCTCGTCCTCGCGCCAGGGCAGACGCAGACGCCGGACGAGGTCGCGGAACTGATCGGTGCAGTCGATGATCTCCGGGTCGATCAGCTCGCCCCGGCGCCTCAGGTAGCGAGGGACGACCCGGATCCACTCGATCTCAAGAACGGGTTCGACGCCCTCCGCGCTCCAGTCGCCCCAATGGTGGACGTCGTCGCTCTCCCACAGGGCCTGCCGGGGCCCGGTCACACCCTGTATCTGGAACGGCGGTGGAAAGGGCAGCTCTTCGTGCACGGCCTTGATGAGGGCCGTCCACCGCGTGCGGTTCATAAAGGAAGCCAGCCCTCGACGGTCGACCTCTTTCTGAATTCCGGCCTTTAGCTTGCGGTCCCAAACCTTCAGGTAGTTCTCCTGCCAGGCCGCCTGCGCCGCTCTGTCATCGCGGTCGACGTCCTCAACGGTGCACGGCTTGCCGGTCACTGAAGCACTCCCGTCGGGCTCTCCGCCGTGGCCAGCTGCAGGACGCCCATCAGCGTCGCCCGCGTCTCGCCGTCCGCGACGCCGTCGACCTGCCCCGGCCGCCAGTGGCGCTGGAAGGCCTCGACGGTCAGCCTGGTCGCCTCATCGTAGTCGCCGCCCGGCTGGAGCCCGTAGCCGAGCCGGTGAAGGCCGGCGCGCAGGACGATGACGCCGAGCCCCTCGTCGCCGACCGAAAGGGGCGCACCGAGGGCGGCGATCCGCTCCCGCGCCGGCTCGAACCACAGGCCGTGGCCCAGCGAGGCCAGCCGCTTCCATGGAAACAACTCCCCGGGGTCCTGTTTGCGTTCGGGGGCGAGGTCGGAATGACCGATGATGCGGACGTCAGGGATGGTCCAGCGGGTGCGGATGTCGCTGACCAGGCTGATCACGGCGGCGATCTGCGCCTCGGAGAAGTCGCGATAACCGAATTCGTGGCCCGGGTTGACGATCTCGATCCCAATCGAGGCGGCGTTGCAGTCCAACTCGCCCTGCCAGGCCCCCTTGCCGGCGTGCCAGGCGCGGCGCTCCTCGGCCACCAGCCGCAAGATCGAGCCATCTTCGTCGACGACATAGTGGGCCGACACCTTCGCCTCGGGATCCCTCAGGCGGGCGACCGCCTCTTCGCCCGTGCGCATGCCGGTATAGTGCAGCACCAGCATGTCGGGCGGCCCCCGCCGCTGATCGAAATTGGGCGACGGCGCGTCCCGGACGACCAGCATTCTACCGGCCCGGTCGCTCCCAGCCGTAGGCGACCCAGGCGCCATCGACCTTGCGCGCCTCGATGACATCGTCGCCACGGCGGTTGCGGGCGGTCATCCGTCGGCGAGCCCGGACGGCGAGGCTGGCGAAGAAAACCAGCGCGCCGGCGAACAGGGCGATCACGGCCACCGCGGCGGCGGTGAACACAGCGAGGACAGCGCCGATGGCCATGGCCGCCAAGGTGGCGATGACGCCGCCCAGCCACATCACCGAGGCGACGAGGCCATTGGCGGGGCGCCGGGCGGATGGGCCGGAACCGAAGATCAGGCGGTCGGGCTGGGTCATGACTTTACCTCTCTGGCGTTGCGAACAACGCCGAACTCCGAATGTCGGTCCATCGAGGTGAACGGTCAATGACCGGCCGCTTCACAGGCGAGTGTCCGATTGTCGCTGTTCAGTAGGGCTGATCGGCCAGCACCGTGGCTCCGGAAGCCCGCGCCCGCTCGGTCTGCAGTCGGCGAACGGCCGCCTCCGCCTCCGGATCGTTCATGATCGCCCCGATGCCGACCAGCACCCGCGCCGCCTCACCCGAGACACCGAACATTTCGGACAGAGCCGCGAATGGCGACTTCGATTCCGGATAGCGTTTGAAGCGAACGGACTCGTCGGTCGGAATCGACGCCAGCTGGCGGGCCTTGGCGATGGCCTCCTCGATGCCGCCGAGCTGATCCACCAGACCGAGAGACCGGGCCTGGGCCCCGGTCCAGACCCGGCCGCGAGCGATCTCGCGCACCCGGGCTGGCGGCAGGCTGCGCCCGCGGGCGACCCGGACGATGAACTCCTCATAGGTCCGGTCTATCGAAGCCGCGAAGGCGGCGCGGTCGGCGGCGTCGAACGGTTCGGATGGCGAGAAGGCGTCGGCGTACCCGCCCCCGACGGTCAGGTTGCGCATGTCGATGCCAAACCGGCCCAAGGCGTCGGCGAGCACAAGCTTGCCCCCAAAGACGCCGATCGAGCCGGTCAGGGTCGAGGGCTGGGCCACGATCCAGTTGGCTTCCGAACTGACCCAGTAGCCTCCGGATGCGGCATAGTCGCCCATGGACACCACCACGGGCTTGCCGGCCGCCTTGGCCGCGCGCACCGCCGCCAGGATTTGCTCAGAGGCGTCGGGCGAACCCCCGGGCGACGACACGCGGAACACGATGGCCTTCACGGCGTCGTCCTCGATGGCGTCGTAGATGGCCTCGGCCAGGTCGTCGGACATGATCGACGAGCCGTCCCCGAACGGGTCGGCGCCGCCGCCCGTACCCGTCATGATGGCCCCCTCGCCGCCGACGATGGCGATGGCGTTGCGGCCCGAGCCGTTGCGCGAACCCTTCGACGCGGCGTAGTCGCCAAACTCCATGATCTCGGCGCCGTCGCCGGCCCGGCGCTTCGCCTCGGCCTCGGCCTCCTCGACCTGGCCGATCTTGTCGATGAGCCGGCGCTGAAGGGCCTGGGCCGAGGAGTGGGGTCCCGCCTCGATGGTCGCGCGCAGCGCCTGCGCCGTCACCTTGCGGTCCTGCGCCGCATTGGCCAGGGCGGAGGTGTAGATGGAGCTCATCCAGGCGGTCATCGCCTCGCGATGGGCCGGGGTGAAATCGCTCTCGGTATATTCGTTGACGGCGTTCTTGTACTCGTAGCGCTGCTCGAACTGGGCGTTGACGCCGTATTTCTCGAAGGCGCGACCGAGGAAGATGGATTCGGCCGAGAAGCCCGCCAGCTGGAAGCTGGAGGTATTCTGCATCCAGAGTTCAGAGGCCGAGGCCCCGATCATGTAGCTGGAGACAGCGGCCCCGACGGGCTGGAAGCCCTGGGCGTGGGCGATGACCCGCTTGCCCGACGCTCGGAAGCGGCGAATGGCCTGCCGAACCTCGTCAGCGGCGGCCGGCGTGATTCCGGCCTCCGGCAGGCGGACCAGCAGCACCTTGACGCGGGAGTCGTCCTCGGCTTGGGCGAGGGTGTCCACAATTTGCATGGTGGACAGGCCGCCACCGCCGAACAGGGCGAACGGATTGGTCGGAGCCTGGTCGCTGACGCCCTCGCGCAGATCAAGTTCCAGCACCGTGTTCGACGGGGTCGGTTCCTTGGAGGACGCCGAGCCGATCGCGATGGCGATCAGGATGAAGGGCACCACCACGAGAAAGAGGAACAGGCCGGTGAAAACACCGAGAACGGTGAGGAAAAACTGCTTCATGGCGATGGGAGTCGTCCAGGGCGCGGGCCGGGCGATGGCCACATTTCGACCATAGAGCGGCAAGCCTTGCGGTCAAATGAACTGCCCGTAACAAGCGAGCGGCGCCGCAATATGGAATGTTGCGTCGCAACAGGGACGATTGATGACGGCGGTCGGACGCCCTATATGAGCATCCTGCGAGCGGGGGCCGATCGCCCCGCGTCATCCCGGACCGCACTCCCCATGCTGGTCACCCTGATGAAATCCAAGCTGCACCGTGCGACGGTGACCCAGGCCGACCTCGACTATGAAGGCTCGATCGCCATCGACGCCGACCTGCTGGACGCCGCGGGCATCTTTCCGCACGAGCAGGTTGACGTGCTGAACATCACCAACGGCCAGCGCTTCACCACCTACGCCATCGAGGCCCCGCGTGGTTCGCGCGTCGTCGGCGTCAACGGCGCCGCCGCCCGTCTGGTGCAGAAGAATGACAAGGTCATCGTCGTGACCTACGGCCAGCTGCCGCAGGAAGAAGCCCGCCAGTGGTCGCCGACCGTGGTGCTGCTGGACGACCGCAACGAGATCAAGCGCGCGGCTTGACGCCGGCCTCGCGGGGGCCTTCCCTCCCACAGGGAGGCGCCGATGGCCCGCAGCGTTCGATGGATCAAATGGCTGCTCTACGGCCTCTACGCCGTGGCGGGCGCGCTCGCCCTGATGCTGGCCGCTCCGGCAGGGCTTGAACTGCTGGGCCTGCCGATCGACCAGCTGACCTTCCTGCCAGCCCGGATCCTCGCCATGCCGTGGAGCCTGATCCTGCTGGTTTGGGACGACGGCCCCGTCACCGCCCTGGCTATCCTCGGCGTCGGCTACATCCTCAACCTCGGCGTCGGGATGGTGCTCGTGCGCGCGGAATAGCCCGGTGCAAGACGGCCCCTCCCGCATGGCGGAAAGGGCCGCTTGGTCCCCCTTAGAGGCAGTCTATCGGTTCAGGTCATACACCCCGGTGATGTCGATCCGCACCGTCAGTTCGCCGGCGGCCACCGGGGTCGCGCCCCCATCCATGGCCATCTCCGCGCGGGCGTACATGGGCTGCGGCGGACGCGGGCTGTAGCCGCCGCCCTCGGTCAGCGAACGGATGCCGCCCAGCGGCACGCCCAGCGCCTGCGAATACAGCGCCGCCTTGGCTTGCAGATTGCGCACGGCCATCTGGCGCGCCTGGTTCTCGGCGGAGGTCGGATCCTTCAGGCCGAACGAGATGCCGTCGATCTGGTTGACGCCCGCCGCGACCACCGCGTCAGCAGTCGTGCCGACGGCGGTCAGATCGTCGATCACCACCGTCACCCGGTTATTGGCCTGATAGCCGCGTAGCCGGGGCGGTTCGTTCTGGACGTAGTCGTACTGGGCCGACAGGTTCAGACCCGAGGTCTGAACATCGCGCTCGGTGATGCCGGCGCGGCGCAGGGCGGTCATGACCTGGTTCATGCGAGCGGCGTTCTGGCTCATCGCCTCGGCGGCGGTCGCGGCTTCCGTGACCACGCCGAAGCTGATCGTCGCCATGTCCGGAGCGGCCTTGACCTCGCCATAGGCCGACAGGTTCAGCGAGGGGCGCTCGGTCACCGCCTGGATGGTCAGCGGCGCGCCGCCGCCCGGCTGGCTCTGGGCGAAGGCGGCCGGGGCCGCGAAGGCGACGGCGGCCGCCGCAAGCAGGCTTCCGCTCATCAGCAGGATCCGATTGGACAGGGCCGGCGCGGCAGCAGCGCGGGACTTTGAAGCGTTGGGTCGGTTCATGAGTCGTCTCCTGATGCGGATCGGTCCGTCTGAAGATGGGTGCGGACCATGGCGGCACCTTGGCCATACGTGTCTGAACCAACGCATGGCGCCTATCGGCAGGTTCCATTCATCGGCGGGAAATCAGGGTTCGTCAGAGGCCGCGCATGACGCTTGGCAAGTCGCCGCACCGCCTGCTAGGCGAGAACGAGCCACGGAGGGCGCGTAGCTCAATGGTTAGAGCCGACCGCTCATAACGG
>JAAXIW010000127.1 GCA_012270135.1 Brevundimonas sp.
ACCCCCGCTGGCGGCGGCCTTGGGCCGCGACAAGGTGCCTGCGCTGGCGTGGGAGACGCAGCGCTAGTAGCCTGCCGCGATGATCCGACGATCACTCATCTTTGTCAGCCTCCTGCTGGCGTCATGTTCCGCCTTGCCGCCCCATCGCGTGCCTGACGTTGTCCGCGGTGATGCAGCGATCTTCTCTGGTGACAAGGCTCCAGAAATTCTGAGCCAGTGCTCTCGGGACACGCCGGCGCCAGGTGAATCGACCTGGCGCCCGGAATGGCGGCAGATCGAGGCGCTGGAAGCCATCCTGCCCCGGGCCATCGCCGCCCATGAAGAAGGGCGACGCTTTGGCGTCCGCCAGCCCCCGGATGGCTGGATCAGGCAGTATGTGGGCATCGTCCGGAACGGCCGACGCTACATCTATGGAAACTACTTTCCGAGGTCCGACGCCGGCTTGGTGCCGCTCAACGATCCGACACGCCTCGGGCTCATCTGTGACGGCGGTCCGGCCTACTTCGGCGTTGAATACGACGTGCAGAGGCGGCGGGTCACTCATCTGGCCTTTAACGGCGTGGCCTGAACTCAGGCCCGCATGTCCGCCGCCAGCATCGCCCCGCTCGCCCCCTCGATCCGCGCCTCCAGTTCCCCCATGAATTCCGCCCGCTTCAGCCCCGCCGGGATCGCCGGCAGGAATTCATAGACCACCGTCCCCGGGAACCGCCGGAACCCGTGCGCCGGCCAGTGCACGCCGGAATTGGTGGCCATGGGCGTGCACGGACACTCCAGGTCCCGGTACAGCGCCGCTATGCCCGGCTTGTAGTCCGGGGCCGCCCCCACCGGCGCCCGCGTCCCCTCCGGGAAGATCAGGATCTGCCGCCCCTCGGCGAACCGGCCGCGCGCCTGCTTGACCATGTCCTTCAGCGCCTTCGAATGCGCCGAGCGGTCGACCGCGATCATCCCCGTCTTCCACGCGAACCAGCCGAAGAAGGGCAGGGGCCGCAGCTCCTTCTTCATGATGAAGCAGTTGTCGGGCAGGACCACGAACGGCGCGATCACGTCGAGCATGCTCTGGTGCTTGCCGGCGATCAGGGCGGGGCCGGTCGGCCGGTGCTCCAGCCCACGGAACTCGACCCGGACCCCCGCGATCCAGCGCAGGCCGAACAGCACGAACCGGGCCCAGCCCCGGATCACCCCCATCGCATAGCGATGCGGCAGCAGCAGCGCCGGCGACAGGCCGACCGCGAACAGCACCATCGACAGATAGAGCCACAGCACGAAGACGAGCGAACGGATGGTGGTCACTCAGGCGGCCTTCTTCGCGGCCGGCGCTTCGGCCTCCGTGGCCGGTCTCTCATAGGCCGCGCCGCCGACCAGCGCCCGGCCGAGCGCCGCGAGGTATTTCATGTATTCCAGCGTCATCCGCCGCGCCGTCACGGCGGCCCGCCACCAGCGCGAATTGTCCAGCGACGGCGTCTCCACCGCATAGGGCGTCAGCTCGACCCCCGGCGCCGCCGCCCGGATCTCGGTCAGGGCGCGGGGCATGTGATAGTCCGAGGTCACCACGATCAGGCTGTCATAGCCCTTGGCGTCGGCCCAGGCGGCGATCTCCTGGGCGTTGCCGATGGTGTCCTCGGCCTCGAAGCCGAGATCGACGCAGCAGTTGAACAGCCGGTTCGAACCCGGCGTCAGGGCGCGCAGTTCCTGCCGACGCACCTCGCGGTTGACGCCCGAGATCAGCACCCGCTCGCCCTTGTCCTGCTCAAGCAGGCGGATGGCGGCGTTGACCCGTTCGGCCGACGGCCCGGTCAGGGCCACGATGGCGTCCGCCCGCGCCGGCTCCGCGGCCGGCGTATAGCCGCGCACCCGGTCGGCGAAGGCGAACAGGCCGACTCCCCAGATCACAACGATGATGGCGATGAAGGTCAGAAACTTCATGGTGTTAACCTAGCGACCGCCCCTCAGTCGCGCCAGCGCCGTCATCCGCGCCGCGACAAGCGCCACCGTAGCGGCCAGCAGCGGGCATGGCGAGAGCATCAGCACATCGCTCCACGCCACCGGCAGGGCGGGCGTCACCCCGTCGGCCCCGCCGAGGAAACGCGCCCCGGCGACCAGCCCCATGGC
>JAAXIW010000197.1 GCA_012270135.1 Brevundimonas sp.
CTCTTAAGTTGGCGTGAAGCGCGGGGCTGCCGGCCGCGGCTGGTTGGCGGGGCGATCGCCGGCTGGTTCTTCACAACGAGCACAACGAGGCACAAGGGACACGCCTGGAGCGCGGTCGCGTCAGCCTTTGCGGGCCTTCGGGCCCGCCTTCCCGTCTTGATGCGTCGCCCTGCCGGCGCCGCACGACCCGCGGGGCCCGTTGTGTTCGTCGTGCCTCGTTGTGCTCGTTGTGATGAACCTTCTCTCGCCGCTATCGCCGCCGGCCTCCGGATAGCCGATACTGTTGGGCCGACCGCCCCGATGCGCCCATGAAATCCATCTGCCGCGATTGCCTGCACGCCGCCGACGCCCTCGTCGAGCGCTGCCCGGCCTGCGCCTCGCGGCGGATCGTACGGCACCCCGAACTCGCCGCCCTCTCCATCGCCCACCTCGACTGCGACGCCTTCTACGCCTCGGTGGAAAAGCGCGACCGGCCCGAACTGCGCGACCTTCCGGTCATCGTCGGCGGCGGCAAGCGCGGCGTGGTCTCGACCTGCTGCTACGTCGCCCGCCAGTACGGCGTCCATTCGGCCATGCCGATGTTCAAGGCCCTCAAGGCCTGCCCCGACGCCGTCGTGATCAAGCCCGATTTCAGCAAATACGTCGCGGCGTCCGGGACCATCTTCGGCGCCGTGCGTGAACTGACCCCGCTGGTCCAGACCCTGTCGCTGGACGAGGCCTGGATCGACCTGGCCGGCACCGAACGGCTGAACGGCGGCCCGCCGGCCTTTCAGCTGATCCGCCTTCAGAAACGAATCGAGGACGAAACCGGCCTGACCGTCTCCATCGGCCTGGCGCCCAACCGCTTCCTCGCCAAGGTCGCGTCCGAGCTCGACAAACCGCGCGGCTTTTCGGTGATCGGCTCCGAGGCCGCGGCCCTGCTGGCTCCGAAGCCGGTCGGCATCCTGCCCGGCGTCGGCCCGGTGTTCCGCAAGACCCTGCAGAGCGACGGCTACGCCACCGTCGGCGACCTCGCCGCCGCCGACGTCCGCGACCTGGTCAAACGCTACGGCGAGACCGGCCTGCGCCTGCACGACCTCTCTCATGGCCGCGACGCCCGCGCCGTCCGTCCCGAACACGACCGCAAGGGCATGAGCGCCGAGACCACCTTCAACGAAGACCTGACCGCCGCCGCCGACCTGGAGGCCGAGCTCTGGCCCCTGTGCGAGAAACTGGCCTCCAAGGCCCGCCGCGACGGCGTCGCCAGCCGCGTCGTGGTGCTCAAGCTGCGTCGGACCGACTTCAGGATCGTCACGCGCCGGATCACCCTGGCCGAGCCGATCCAGACCGCTCGCGCCCTGTTCGCGGCCGGGCGGGACCTGATGGCGCCGGAACTTGGCCGCCCCTACCGCCTGATCGGGATCGGCATGGGCGACGTACAGGACGCCGTCGACGCCCCCGCGGCCCTGTTCGACTCCCCCGAGGCCCGCACCCTCAAGACCGAAACCGCCATCGACCGCCTTCGCGCCAAATTCGGCGCCGGGGCGGTGGTCGCGGGAAGAGCGCTGAAAAGCTGATCCTTCTCCCCTTGCGGGAGAAGGTGGCAGCCGAAGGCTGACGGATGAGGGGTCGAACCGGTCGATGTCATTGGCAGGTATCCGGCGGTCGATCTCTCCCCCGCCGGAGAAACCCCTCATCCGACCTCGCTGCGCTCGGCCACCTTCTCCCGCAAGGGGAGAAGGACGCTTAATCGCGCGTCAGTCTTTCCTCCGTCGCCGCCACAATGGCCGACAGCACCGCTTCCCGCTGGTTCCCGATCATCCCATTCGGAAACCGCAGCACCCGAACCCCCTGTTCGCGCAGCCAGACGTCCCGCTCGGCGTCCTCGATCCGGTCGTCATGCTGCGGCCCGTCCGCCTCGACGATCAGCCGATGCCTCAGACCGACGCAGTCGACGATACCCCGCCCGATCACCATCTGCCGCCGAAACTTCAGCCCCGCCAGCCGCCGATCCCGCAACAGCCCCCATAGCCGCCGCTCATAATGGACGGGCTCGCGGCGCATCTGTTTGGCGCGGGATTGCAGCCAGTTGTCCATATTCAGATTGTGCTCACC
>JAAXIW010000066.1 GCA_012270135.1 Brevundimonas sp.
TCCGTGGTCAGCTTCATGATGGCGGTGTGGTTCCTGGCCAGCTCGATCGCCCAGTATGTCGGCGGCTACATCGCCGGCCTGATGGGCACCGAGACCGTCGGCGGCCAGGTGCTGGATCCGCAGGGCGCCCTGCAGACCTCGCTGGCGGGCTTCGATTCGCTCGGCAAGTGGGGCGTCGGCATCGGCATCGCCTTCATCCTGATCAGCTTCCTGATCAAGGGCTGGTCGCACGGCGCCAATGACGGCGACAACCATCCGGGGCCGAGCGTCACGGACCGCGGCCAGGAGGACGGCAACGTCGCCCGGCCGGGAGCCAGCACCCCCGCCTGATCCGGCGAGGGACGCAAGAAAGAAGGGCGGGGCCTCGCGGCTCCGCCCTTTTTGCTGCGCGGGGATGAAGCGCGCCTCAGTTTTCTGGGGTGAGGGCTGCCTTCTTCAGAAGGTCTTTCTTATCTGCAGGAACAGCCAGGGGCTCATCTTCGTGCGGCGCACCTCGCGGAAGGCGACCGGGGCGACGTCGCGCGGGCCGCTGTAGATGTCGCGGTCGTAGCCGCGCTCGCGGTCGGTGGCGTTGCCGATATCCAGACGGATGGTGGTGTCCGTCGTCGGCTTCCACTGACCGTAGAGGGTGACGAAGGGTTCGGCGTAGAGGGCGCGGACCTCGCGGACCCGGAACAGGCGGCCCTTGTCGACATTGCAGCCGTGGTCGAAGCCGTAGGAGTATTTGCCGCCCTGAAGATCATGGTTGAAGCTGACGCCGCAGCCGAAGGCCTGGTTGCCCTGGAAGCGGCGGGTCTCGCCAGTCACGGGATCGACGACCTCGGTGTGGACCCAGCTGGTTCGCGCCTGCAGGCGGGCGTTGGGAACCCCGAGCTTGTCCATCGGCAGGGTCAGCCGGACTTCGTACAGGTCGAACGAGCCGTCGCCGATGTTGCCGACGCCGTCGAACCCTCCGGTCAGCGGGATGATGTCGATGACGTCCTCGACCTCGCCGTGCTGGGCCACGAGGGTCAGGGCTCCTTCGCCCCAGAACCGGCGCTCGTAAACGGCTTCCAGCAGGGTGGTCTTGTCAGGCTCGAGGTCGGGGTTGCCGCCCTCGACCTGGCCGATGTCGATGTCGGCCGACGCGACGAAATCGCCGAAGTCCAGTTGCCCCACCGTCCGTTCGGCGCGGAAGCGGAACTGGTGCCCTTCCCACGGCGTCCAGGTCAGCTGCACGCGCGGCTTGGGATAGACGAAGGACTTGCTCTCGTCGCTGTCGCCGGACTGGCTGATCTCGGACACCTCGACGCGGAGGCCCGCCTCGACGGTCAGTTTGGGGGTCGGCCGCCAGGTCGCCTGGCCGAAGGCCTCGCCGCGCAGTTCCTCGACCTTCACCGAGGACGAGGGCAGGGGGACAGGAACGCCGTTCTCCTCAAAGGCCGTCGCGCTGTCGAGGAAGTTGTAGGCCACCTCCGCCCCGGTCTCGAAGGCCCAGCGCTCGTTGGGCCGGAAGCGCAGGACGGCGCGGCCGATGGACTCGCCCTGGCTGCTGTCGGCGGAGAAGGTCGAGGCAGCGGCGCCGCTCTCCGAGACCCCGACGTAGTCCTCGGTCCCGTAGCGCTGCAGGCCGACCAGTTCGAGGCCGAGACGGGGCGACAGGTCGCGGGTCCAATTGATCCCGATCTCGCCGTTGATCGAATCCGACTCCTCGTCCGTGAAGCTGTCGATGCCGGCTCCCGACCGGATCAGCACATCCTGTTCGCGCTCGCTGCCGAACCAGCCCACCAGCCCGTTGACGCGAAGCTTGCCGCCGGCGAACGGGCGCTGCACGGCGCCGGTGGCGCGCACGTTGCGGAAGCGGTCCCAGAGCTCTTGGTCGGCGACCTGGATCAGGGTTCCGTTGGCGTCATAGCGGCGGCGGAAGCCGTCGCCGGTGCCGTCGGTGCGGTCGGTGGTGGCGCGGATCGAGCCCTCGATGGAGTTGTCGCCCTCGCGGCGGGAATACTGGCCGGCGAGGATCGGACCCATATAGCCGTCGGGATACATGTAGTTGTTGAATTCCAGCACCCGCTCGACGGTGACGGTGCGGCGCAGGATGACGTTGGCGACGACCGACTGGCCCTGCATGTCGATGCCGGGCGCGCCGCCGCGGATCAGCTCGATGCGCTCGACGCTGTCGGCGGAAATGCGGCGCAGCACCTGGTCAAGGCTGTCGCTCTTGGAGGACGGGCGGTCGCCGTCGATCAGAACGTTGCCGGCGGCGCCGGCGAAGCCGCGCGTGCCGCTGTTGCCGGTGTTGAGGCCGAAGCCCGGAAGGCGGGCGATCATGTCCAGGGCCGTGTCCGGCCGTGAGTCGGCGAAGAAGGCCGGCTCGAACACCAGCACGCCGCGCTGGGCGGCGTCGACCTCGGGCGCGGACTGGACGGGACCGGTCGGGACCGGAGCCTGGGCGGCGCTGGCGGGCGTGGGCGACTGGGCCGGCGGGGGCTGGGCGAGGGCCGGCGCGGCCAGCACGGATGCGGCGACGGTGGCCAGCCAGATGGTCTTGTTCATGGTCCCTCTCCCTGTTGCGCGGACCGTGCCCGCGCCCCGGAAGAGGCTCCAGTTACAAGCTGGACAGGTGGATTAATTCGCCGACAGGCTCGGGGCCGCGGCGTGTCCGGTTCCGGGCGGAAATGGAGCGGCCGGCGGGAATCGAACCCGCGACATTCAGCTTGGGAAGCTGACGTTCTACCTCTGAACTACGGCCGCGACCGGGTCGCCGGGCGGAGGCGGACCATAGCCGGGCGCGGGCAAAAGAAAAGGCCCGGCGCGAGGGCCGGGCCTGTCCTGACCTCAGGGCGCGACGTCGACGTCGACGCCGCGGCGTTCGAGGATTTCCTGGACGCTGTCGTCGCCGGCGAGGTGGGCGGCGCCGACGGCGATGAAGGCGGTGCCCGAGCCTTCCAGCATGGTCTGGATCTGGTCGGCCCAGTTGGTGTTCCGACGGACCAGAAGGGCCTGGTAGAGTTCCTCGCCGCCCTCGCGCATGGACGCCACGCCGATGGATTCGATGGCCTCGACATCGCCGGCGGCCCACGCCTCGACCAGACGATCCAGTTCGACGGTGGCGTTCTCATAGCCCTCGAGCGTGCTGCGCAGGAAGGCCATCTGGGCGTCCTCGGGGAAGCCGGCGAGGATGCGGATCTGTTCGTCGATGGTCTCGAAACCGCTGACCGGCTTGTCCGCCGCCTCGGCGCGGGCCTTGAGAAGCAGTTCGACGCCCGAGGCCGGATCGTAGCCGGCCTTCTGAAGCGGGGCGACCGACAGGGTCAGGGCGGCAAACCACGGACGGAACGGATCCATCTGCGCGGCCGTCAGGCCGATGCTCCGCGCGGCGTTGTCGAGCAGGGTGAGCTCGCCGGAGCTGAGCTTCATCGTCAGACGCTCACCGGGGGCCAGGCCGTGCTGCTGGACCAGCGGGATCACCGCCGCCTGGTCGTCCGGATTGGAGATCTCAAGCACCAGGGTGTCGGCGCTGTCGAAGGCGGTCTCGATGCGGTCCGTGCCCCAGCCGGTGGTCGGGCGGAGCAGGTGGACCGTGCCGAACAGATAGAGGGTCGAGTCCTCGTCCTTGATGACCCACAGGGCCGGGCCGCGGCCGTCGGCGGCCGGAATGGCGCGGATGGCAGGGGCGGCGTCGGCGACCGGCGGCGTCACGGCCTGGGCGTGGACCGGGGAGATGACGGCGGCGGCGAGGCCGAGGCCGAGCACGACGCCGAGAGTCAGGCGGCCGAGGCTGGAGGCGGTGCTCTTGAGGCGGTTCTTCAGGGGCATGTCGGTTCCGTGGAGGGGGATTGCTGAGGGCGTCAGTCGGCGTCGATGAAGATGGCCTCGATCGGCTGGGCGAAGACGCGGGCGATGCGGAAGGCGAGGGGCAGGGACGGGTCGTAGCGGCCCGTCTCCAGGGCGTTGACGGTCTGGCGCGAGACGCCGAGCCGTTCGGCGAGGTCGGCCTGGCTCCAGTTGTTTTCGGCGCGCAGCACCTTGAGGCGGTTGTTCATCCGGCGCTCCTAGCGGTGCCTGAGCCACCAGGCGGCCCAGGCGATGGAGTAGCCGGCCAGCTGGAACAGCAGGATGGCGAACATGCCGCCGGCGATCAGGTCCGGGGCGCTGACACCGACCTCGACCGGGGTGGCGGCGTCCTCGCTGAAGGTGAGGGTCAGCAGGACGATGGCGCCGATGAGCACGCCGCCCGAGCCGCCCCACCACCAGGCCCATTTGTGGGCCTCGCGCGCCGCCTCGTCGATGCCGCGCCACCACCAGACGCAGCCGACGACGGCGACGGCCATGGTGATGCTCATGATGGCGGCGGTCATCACCAGGCCCAGGACGCCGCCCCGGTCGCCGATCAGGCCTTGGGCCGCGCCGCCGACGCCGCCGATGATGGCGATGACGACGATCAGGAGGACGTAGGTCCCGAGGCCATGGGGGCGTTTGGGACGAGAGGCGGGGGTCATGCGGGGCTCCTTGCCGGTGACAAGGGTGTTTTACATCACGCCGGGATGATGTCAAGCGACCTTGTCACGACTATTCGGCGGCGACATCGCCGTCCGTGGGCCCGGCGATCAGTTCGGGGCGCGACAGGGAGCGGGGCGAGCCCTCGACGGGCGGCAGTTCGGGCAGGTCCTTGCCCTCGTGATCGACGTGCAGGTCCTCGAACCGTTTGGCCGAGACCATGACCTGGCTCTCCAGCGAGCCGACGAACTGGTTGTACTTGCCGACGGCCGTGTCGAGGGCGCGGCCGACGGCGGCGGCGTGGCCGCCCATCACCGACAGGCGTTTGTAGAGCTCCTTGCCCAGTTTCGCGACGTGTTCGGCGTTCCTGGACTGCTCCTCGGCGCGCCAGCCATAGGCCACCGCCTTGCACAGGGCGAACAGGGTGGTCGGGGTGGCGATCAGCACGCGGGCGTCCATGGCCTGGGTGATCAGGTCCGGCTCGTGATCGAGGGCGGCGGACAGGAAGGACTCGCCGGGCACGAACATGACGACGACGTCGGGGCTGGGCTTGATCTGGACCTGATAGGCCTAGGACGACAGCTGGCGGACGTCGGTCATCATGCTGGAGGAAGTGCGCATCGAGGCGGCGCGGCACTGGGCCTCCTCGTCGCCGTCGGCGGCGTCGGGGAAGGCCAGCGGCACCTTGGCGTCGATCACGAACATGCCGCCGCCGGGCATCCGGACGACGAAGTCGGGGCGCTGCTGGCGGCCCTGATCGTCGGCGGTCGAGGTCTGTTCGGTGAAGTCGAAGCGGCCGGCCATGCCGGCGGCCTCGAGCACGTTGCGACAGGTCTGCTCGCCCCAGCGGCCGCGCCGGCCGGTGTTGCCCTTCAGCGCCTCGGTCAGGCGGCGGGCCTCGTCGCGGGTGGCGGTGGAGGCGGTCATCAGGAGCTGCAGCTGTTCCTTGAGGCCGCCGGTCTCCTCGGCGCGGACCTTCTCGAGGGCGGCGACGTGCTCCTGGAATTTGGCGAGGGTGTCGGCGACCGGCTTGAGCTGGGCCTCCATCCGCTCGCGGGCCATCAGTTCGCGGTTGCGGAAGGTCTCGTCGGTGCGCTTGAGCAGCTCCTCGGCCACGGTGGAGGCGGATTCCCGGGCCTGGGCGCGGAGCAGTTCGGTCGAGGTCGCCGCCTGGTCCTCGAACAGCTTCATCCGCGCCTCGGTTTCGACGTGACGCTCGCGCAGCTCCCAGTTCCGCGCCTCGGCGGCGGCGGCCCGGCGACGTTCCATCAAGGCCCAGCCGAGGGCGACAGCGGCGACGACGGCGGCGGCGAAAAAGGCGACGAGGGAAGCGTTCATGCTCCGTTCCTTACCGGGAGTCGCCGGGGGCCGCCATGGCGGGCGGCGACGGAAAAATTGAGTCGCAGGAGTCGCATCGCCCGATCGGTCATGCGCGCATCATGGACAGCGCCTGCGTCAGAATCGGACGTACGGTTCAGGCCGGTCGTCTTTGCCGCAGCGCCTGGATGATCGTCCCGTCGTCGAGCCAGTCGAGCTCGCCGCCGACGGGGACGCCGCGGGCGAGGGAGGTGATCTCGACGCCGGAGCCGGCAAGGCGTTCGGCGAGGTAGTGGGCGGTGGTCTGGCCGTCGACGGTGGCGGGCAGGGCGAGGACGACCTCCTTGGCCTCGCCGCCGCGCACGCGCCCGGTCAGTTCGGCGACCCGGAGCGCATCCGGGCCGACGCCGTCGAGGGCCGAGAGCAGGCCGCCGAGGACGTGGTATTTGCCGCGGAAGGCGCCCGAGCGCTCCATGGCCCACAGGGCGCCGGCCTCCTCGACGACGCAGATCAGGCCGTTGTCCCGGGCTGGGTCGGAGCAGATGGAGCAGGGATCGCGGGTGTCGGGCGCGCCGCAGATGCTGCACGACACGACCTTGTCGGCGGTCTCCTGCAGGGCGGCGGCGAGGGGAACGAGCAGCTGGTCGCGCTTCTTGAGCAGGGCGAGGGCGGCGCGGCGGGCCGAGCGGGGACCCATGCCGGGCAGTTTGGCGAGGAGCGAGATCAGGCGCTCGATTTCGGGTCCTGCGGAGGCGGCCATAGGCGGCGAATATCAGGCGGGAGGGCGGTTGCCTATCTCCGGCGGGCCCGGTGTCGGCGAGTGCTGGTTCAACACAACGAGCACAACGGATTCACAAAGGACACGGCGGGACCTGAGCGGAGGCGGGCCGCAGTTCCTTTCGGACCACCTGCCGACTTAATGCGGCTTCGCCGCGATCATTGGAGGGCGAGTCACCGCCACAGCGAGGCATCCCCGATCCCGTCGTGTCCGTCGTGCCTTCGTTGTGGTCGCCGTGATGAACCCTCGAGAGGCAGGTTCAGAACAGCTTGGGCATGCCGGGGATGTTCATCCCGGCCATGGGGCCGGCGGCCTCGCGCATCAGGGCGGCGTTGACCTCGTCCAGCTTGCGTTTGGCGTCGGCGTGGGCGGCGACGATCAGGTCGGCGAGGATCTCGGTTTCGCCGGGTACCATCAGGCTGTCGTCGATGACCACGCGGGTGACCTCGCCGGGGCCTTTGAGGTCGATGGTGACGAGGCCGCCGCCGGAGCTGCCGGAGGCGGTGGTTTCGGCCATTTTCGCCTGGGCGTCCTGCAGCTTTTGCTGCATCGCCTGGGCCTGCTGCATCAGGGCGTTGAGGTCTTTCATGGGGCCTAGATAGGCCGCGCGGGGCGGGGGCCGCAAGGGCGCGGCGGAGGGACGCGATCTGCATTTGTAACAGTATGTGTTCTTGAACGATCCGCCGGACCGCCTAATTCGTATTCGCCACTGTTGCTAATACCGATCAGGAGGATTTCCCATGGCGTTCGACTCCACCCCCGTCCGCGACCGTCCGCTGTCCGACGCCGCGCTGGCCCAGCTGTTCACCGAGGCCCGCACGCGCAACGCCTGGTCGGACCGGCCGGTGCCGGAAGATCTGTTGCGCCGGCTGTATGACCTGACGAAGTTCGGGCCGACGGCGGTGAACAACACCCCGGCGCGGTTCGTCTTCGTGACCTCGCCGGAGGCCAAGGCGCGGCTGATCCCGCTGATGGCCGAGGGCAACCGGGCCAAGACGCTGCAGGCGCCGGTCAATGTGATCATCGGCCAGGACATCGACTTCCACGAACACCTGCCGACGCTGTTTCCGCATGCGCCCGGGGCGAAGGACTGGTTCGCCGACGAGACGGGGCGGCGCGAGGCGGCGTTCCGCAACAGTTCGTTGCAGGGCGGCTAATTCCTGCTGGCGGCGCGGGCGCTGGGTCTGGACGTGGGCCCGATGTCGGGGTTTGACCCGGCGGGGGTGAAGGCGGAGTTCTTCGCGGGGACGACGGTGGAGCCGAACTTCATCGTCAACCTCGGCTACGGCACGGACGAGAACCTGTTCCCCCGGTCGCCGCGGCTGGGGTTCGAGGCGGCGGCCTCCATCCTCTAGCCGACGTCAGGGCGCCCCGCAGCTGTCACGGTCGATCATCACCTCGAAGGTGCGGCGAAAGCCCTCTGTCGTATAGCGGTAGACGAGGGTCCCGCCCGCATCTGTGACCGCCTTCTGAAAGGGGTTCGAGGCGCAGGTCGCCCTGTGCAGCTGAATGATCCGGTACTGACCCGCGTTGAAGCCGTCCATGAAGTGGTGCTCGCCGATGGTCAGTTCGCTGGTCAGCACCGTCCCCTCGGCCCGCAGCGCCAAGGTGGTTATCCCGACGGCTTCGTCGCGATGCGGCAGGGCCGGGGTGTTGACCTGAACGAAGCGGGCGAGGGCGGCTTCCAGTTCGGCGGCCGGCGAGGCTTCCTGGGCCAGAACGGTGGCCGGCTGGAGAAGGGCGGCGACAAGGATCGACAGGCGCATGAGCCCCTCCGGTGATCGGGCGAGATAATCGCACGGATCGGGGCGCGGCAAGACCGGACGAGGCCGCCATGGCCCGACCATCATGGGTCAGAAATGCGGACCGTCGCGGTCCGGCAGGCTGATCTCGAACTCGTTGAACAGGATCACCGGCGACAGGCGGTCGTTCCAGAAGTGGAGATCGGTATCCAGCAGCCCCTGATCGAGCGTCCGCTCCACCTCGATGCGCAGCCTCGCCGCCGACGGGGCCGGGACGATCAGGGGCAGGAGGCCGTCGAACTGGGCGGCCGGCAGATAGAGGTGGACGACGTAACGGTCGGGCGCGCGCAGCCACAGGGCGCCCCGGTGAGGCCCGAGAGGGACGGGCATGCCGTCGCCCATGGCCGTGACGGTGCGCTCGGGGTGACTGTCGAAGATCCGCAGAAACCCGGACAGCTGTGGCAGGGTCCGGCCGAGACTCTCCACGAGGGTGGGGGCGGTGGCCGTTGCGACGGCGGTGACGCGCCGCGACATCGAACCGGTGACGAAGAAGTTCGCGCCCGGTCGAATGTCGGACAGTTCGAACGCCGGCTCGACGCCGAAGGCCGGGCCCTCGGTGACGCGCCAGTCGCTTTCGGGAAGGCCGGTCACCGGTCGGCCTCGTCGAGGTCGGTCTGGATCCACTCCGGCGAGTGGTGGATGTCGATGGTCTGGAGCCGACCCGGGCCGAGGTTCTCGAAACGGTGCGGAACGCCGGCGGGGCCGAAGACGACGTCGCCCACTTGGGCGTCCAGCGTGGTGTCGCCGACGTAGAAGCGGGCGCGGCCCTCGATGACGACGAAGGTCTCGTCATAGGGGTGAACGTGCAGGCGCGGGCCGGCGCCGATCGTGTCCGTGCCGTAGGCGAGGATAGTGTTCTGTCCGCCGAGGAGGAGGCCGTTCAGGGAGCCGCGCCAAGGACCTTCGGCGCCGGGATCGAAGAGTGTGGCCTTTGTGGCGGGGCGTCCGTCGGGTTTGACGGTCGCCGGGTCGAAGTCTCTGCGCGCCATGCGGTGCCGCCGCTCCTCAGTCCTCGTCGCCCGCCTCGTCCGGGATGACCGGCAGTTCGACCGGGGCGGCGACCGTCTTGATCTCGCCGATCTTCGCGCCGGGGAAGGCCTCCATGACGGCGACGATGAAGGGGTCGGCCTCGATCTGGGCGCGTTCCTCGGCGCGTTTGCGGCGGTCGACCTCGATCATGGTCTCGCCGCCGCCCTGGCCGTTGGCGGCGATCAGCCAGGTGCGGCCGGTCCATTCGCGCAGGCGCGAGGCGAGGCGGCGGGGCAGGTCGATCGGCGCGCCCTCGATGCTCTCGTAGGTGATGGCGCCGGGCTTGAAGGCGACCGGGCGGACGTAGCGCTGGACGTCCATCTGCAGGCCGACCTCGCGCTTCTCGCCGATCAGGGCGACGACCTGTTCGAAGGACTGCGGGTCGGGCGCGGCCGGGGCCTGAACGGGGCGGGCGGCGAGCTGGGCCGAGGCGCCGCCGCCGCCGCCGGACGGGCCGCGCGGGGCGGGGCCGCCGCCGGGCATGGGCTCGCCGTCGCGCAGGGCCTTGAGCGCCTCTTCCGGTCCGGGCAGGTCGGCGGCGTAGGCGAGGCGGACGATGGCCATTTCGACCGCGTCGGCGGGGTTGGGCGCGCGGCGCACCTCGTCCAGCGCCTTGAGCAGCATCTGCCAGACCCGGGCCAGGGTCCCGGCCGAGATGACGGCGCCGAGGGCGGTCAGCTTCTGGGCCTGGTCGTTGGGCAGGCGGGTGGCCTGCGGGCCGAGCATCTTGGCCACCGAGGCGGCGTGGCAGTGCTCCAGCAGGTCGTTGGTCACCTGCACCGGATCGGCGCCGTAGCCGTAGAGGGTGCGGAACAGCTCCAGCGCCTCGGGGGTGCGGCCGGCCATGACGGCCTCGAACAGGGCGATGGTCTGGCTGCGGTCGGCGAGGCCGAGCATGTCGCGGACCACGGTGGTCGGAACGGTCTCGCCCTTCTCGCCCTGAACCAGAGCCTGGTCCAGCAGGCTGAGGCCG
>JAAXIW010000307.1 GCA_012270135.1 Brevundimonas sp.
GACCAGGGCGCGCCAGCCGTGGAAATCGAGCGCCAGACCGAGCAGCGCGCGCTGGGGTTCGGTCAGGCCGGCGCCCAGGGTCTCGCGCCAGGCGGCGACGACGGGGCCGAAGCGAAGCTCGGCGATCTCGCGGGTCAGGACGTGATGTTCGGCGTCGCGCAGCACGCAGCCGAACAGTTCGGTGTTGGCCGCGTACCAGGCGTAGACGGCTTTCAGCCCGTGGCGCAGGCGCTCCGCGCGGTCGGCCACGTCGAGCCAGTCGGCGGCGTCGGGCGGGGGACTGCGCTCGAGCGACAGGCCCGAGCAGGCCATCAACAGGCTACGCAGGTCGGGGAAGTGGGCATAGAGGGTGTTGCGCTGAACCCCGGCCCGCTCCGCGACCATGCTCAGACTGGTGTTCGCCGGACCCACCGTCCCATGCAGATCCACCGCCGCCTCGACGATCTTCAATCGCGTTTCCGCCTGCTGTTCGGCGCGTCGTTTGAGGGTGTAGCCGCGGGCCATGATATTTCACCAAGCAGACATGTGCAGTCATATTGACGGCTGAGGATCATTTCGATACACGACCTTGTAGCGTGAAATATATGGCCTGCGCAAAGGAATGGAAGCCATGGACACCCGCGTTGATGAAGTCGCCGACGGCGTTTACCGGCTGTCGACCTTCGTGCCCGAGATCGGCCCGCTCGGCCTGACGATCAACCAGTATCTGGTGACCGGGGACGAACCCCTGCTGTTCCACACCGGCCCACGCCAGATGTTCCCACAGGTTCGGGAGGCGGCGGCGCGGGTGATCGATCCGGCCAGCCTTCGCTGGATCACATTCGGCCATTTCGAAGCCGACGAGTGCGGGTCGATGAACGAATGGCTGGCCGTGGCGCCCCAGGCCGAGGTCGCCCACGGCCAGACCGGCTGCGACGTCTCGCTGAACGACATGGCCGACCGTCCGCCGCGCGTGCTGGGCGACGGCGAGGTGATCGACCTCGGCGGCGGCAAGCGGGTCCGCTACATCGACACGCCGCACACGCCGCACGGCTGGGACGCGGGCGTGCTTTACGAGGAATCGACAGGCACCCTGTTCTGCGGCGACCTGTTCACCCAGGGGGGCGAGGCGCCGGCGCTGGTGGAGCGCGACATCGTCGGCCCCGCCATCGCGGCGGAGGACGTGTTCGGATATTCGGCGCTCAATCCCGCCATGGGCGCGACGATCCGCCGGCTGGCGAAACTGGCGCCGAAGACCCTGGCGCTGATGCATGGTCCGGCTTTCCGCGGCGACGGTGCGGCGGCCCTCCGGGATCTGGGGGATGATTACGACCGGCGGACCCGCGAGCGGATGGCGGCGTTCGAAGCTCAACTGGCCTGATCGCCGACCGCCCTGTGAGGTTCGACAGAGACGTCCGCGGCCGGCCTAGCGGATCCGGAAGCGGATGTCGGCCTGCAGACCCTCCGGAGGCCAGGATTTGGAGATATCCGCGCCGGCCTGCTGGGCCAGCTGCTGAATGAGGCGGGAGCCGAACCCGCGGCGGTCGGGTTCGCGAACTTCGGGACCGCCGCTTTCCCGCCATTTCAGGTGAACATCCCCGTGGGAGATCGACCAAGCGACGTCGACGCGGCCACCCGGTCGGCTGAGGCCGCCATGCTTGAACGCGTTGGTGGCCAGTTCGTGGATGATCATGCTGGCCGGCTGGGCCTGATCAGGGCTGAGCTCCACGTCGGGGCCGTCGACCGAGAAGCATTCCCGGGGACACAGGGCGAGCAGTTCCTCGCAGACGATGTCCCGCAGGGACGCTCCCTCCCAGCGTCGTTCGGCGAGATTGCCCTGGGCCCGCGCCAGGGCGCTGATCCGGCCGAGCAGTATGTCGCGGTAGGAATCGAGGTCGGGGGCCGCGGTGAGCCGGACCAGCGACTGAACGACCGCCAGGGCGTTGCGGGCGCGGTGATCGACCTCGCGCATCAGCAGGGTTCGCGTTTCCTCGTCGCGCTTCTCCTGGGAGACGTCGCGGACTTCGATGACCGTGCCGATGGTCACGCCGCACTCGTCCCGCACCGGACTGGCGGTGAAGGCGACGGGATAGAAGCGTCCGCTGCGATGGACGAAGGTCTCCTCGCCCTGCTGGCGATTGTTCTCGGGGAAGGCGCGGTCGATCGCGCATTCGTCGATCGGGAAGTGGGAGCCGTCCGGCCGCGTGTGGTGAATGACGTCATGAAGCGGCCGGCCCGCGGTCTCTTCCAGCCTGTAACCGGTGAGCGCCTCCGCCGCCGCGTTCATGTAGACGCAGTGCTGACGCTCATCCATCAGGAAGATGGCCACGGTGGCGTTGTCGAGAACCGCGTTGAGCCGCCGCTCCGTCTCCCGCAACGACTGTTCGGCCGAGCGCCGTCGCGTCAGTTCGGCGCGGGCCTGATCGTAGAGACGGGAATTGTCGATGGAGATCGCGGCCTGGGCGGCGATGCCGGTCATGACCCGTTCGTGATAGGACTCGAACCTGCCCGGTTCCGCGTGGCCGAAGAACAGGCCGCCGATCACTTCTCCGGATCGCGACACCACCGGCACCGCGAGGTAGCTGCGGACGGGCAGGTGCCCGGCCGGCATGCCGTGGTGGGGACCCAGCTTGCCGTATCGGGGATCGAGCGTGATGTCGTCCGACCGGACCACGCCCTCGCCATGGAAGGTGGGCGCGAAGACCGGCGTGGCGCGCGGATGGGGAAAGGACGCGAACGCCTCCGGATCGGCGCCGGACAAGGTGTAGAGGAGGAAGGCCTCGCCATTCTCGTCGAGGCAGTTGTAGAAGAACGCCCCGAACTCGGCCCCTGTGAGCTGAACGCCGGCGTCCACCACGGCCCGGACGACCTTGTCGAGATCAAGCTGCGACGCGATCAGCGCGCCGGTTTCATTGATGATCTGAAGGGCGTCGACCTCTTCAGCCAGCGACGGCTTCTCCGCCGTCGGAAACGCATCTTTTTCCGGCATATGATCCCGCTCTCGAGCGCGACCCACGCCGCTCGCCCCGGGGCGAAAAGCATGGAACGCGCGCGGGTTCCAGCGGTGAACCGTCCGGCTGTCGCTTTTTGCAGGCGATCACCTCGCCGTCTGGCCCGGAGCGCGGAAGGCGTGGCGTCAGATCGCGGCGCGCATTATTGGCAGGACATGTCCCGATACGACCTCACCACCCCGGCCGGACGGTTTCGCGCGCGGTGGGACTACGTCTGGAAGGATCACAGCTTCCTGAGGCGGTGGTTCATGAACGCCCACTGGCTGGGGCCGGATCTGGTCCGGACCAACCAGCCGTCGCCGCGGCAGCTGGCGTACTGGAAGTCGCAGGGGATCCGGACGGTCATCAACCTGCGCGGCAGCGAGCGGGACGAGGCGTGGTTCGCGCTGGAGAAGGACGCCTGCGCGCGGCTGGGGCTGACCCTGATCGACGCGCCGCTGGATTCGCGCGATCCGCCGCAGAAGGACCGCATCCACCGGGCGCGGGAGCTGTTCCGGACCATCGACTATCCGGTGCTGATCCACTGCAAGTCGGGGGCGGACCGGGCCGGGATGATGGCGGTGCTGTACCGGCATTTCCATCTGGGCGAGCCGATCTCGGAGGCGATCCGCCAGCTGGACAAGAAATACCTGCACCACCGCGAGGGCCTGACCGGGGTGCTGGACTACACGCTGGAGAAATATCTGAAGGAGGTCGAGCCGACGGGGGTTTCGTTCATCGACTGGATCGACAGCGACGCCTACGACCCGAAGGCGATCCGGGCCGAATTCAAGGCGCAGTGGTGGGGCACGCTGCTGACCGAGCGGCTGCTCAGGCGGGAGTAGTCAGCCCCACGGGCCGCGGGGCGCGGCGGGCGGGTCGCCGCCCTGTTCGCCGGCCAGTTCGGCTTCGCGCCGGGCCTTGCGGGCGGCCTCCCAACCCCGGAACCAGCGGCTCCAGTTGCGCTCGCCGCGCCAGGCCGCGACCCAGATGGCCAGGGCCATCAGGAGGAAGGCGAGGCTGGCGATTTCCTCGGCGCCGAGGGTGCGGCCAAACAGGGTCAAGGGCGGGGTTCCTGCGACGCCGCCGACGGCGGGTCTTCATGGGTGAAGGTTTCGCGCGGCGTGGGGGTCTGGCCGGAGCTGACCGGGTCGTTCCAGGCGGTGTCGGTTTCCTGCGGCCCGACCGGCGGCCGGGCGGACTTGCGGCGCGTGGCCCAGACGACGATGCCGACGCCCAGCGCCAGCAGGGCCAGGACGATCAGGGCGGTGGTCAGCATGGGTCTCTCCCGGTCCGGCGTGACAGTATAGGCTGAAAGCGCGCCAGCCGGGGAGGGAGTTCCGCCGGATCAGTGCTCGTGGGCGTCCCCGCGCGGATCGATCATCCGATGCGCGTGAAGGATGAAGAACCGCATGTGGGCGTTGTCCACCGTCGCCTGGGCCCGGGCCTTCCACGCCTTGCGGGCCTCCTCGTAGTTCGGATAGGCGCCGACGAATTCGACCTTGGACAGGTCGCGGAACACCGGGGCGTCGAGGTGGCGCAGCTCGCCGCCGATGACGAGGTGGAGCAGCTGGGGGGCTTCAGTGTCGGAGGGCTGGGTCATGGGGTGGGTCCGGCGGGAGGAGGGCTTAACGGGCCGCGAGGGGAATAGGCGCTGTGCGGCGCACGATCAACGGGTGAAGGGCGGCGGCGCTGCAGACGAGACTGCTCTGGCGCGGATCGGCCTTGTTGAAGCGCCATGCGCCGCCGTGGTGATCGCTGACGCGGCCGCCGGCCTCCTCGACGATCAGGGCCCCGGCGCAGACGTCCCAGTCCCACTTGGGCGTCAGGGCGATGGCGGCGTCGAAGGCCCCGGCGGCGACCAGGGCCATCCGGTAGGCGATGGCGTTGCGCTTCTCGTAGCGCATCGTCGGCCACGGTTCAGGCCACTGCGGACCCTCCATCAACCGGGCGTCGGCGAGCACGGAGGCGTCGTCCAGATCGGCGGTGTCGGAGGCGCTGATCGGACGGCCGTTCAGGAAGGCGCCGCCGCCGAACACCGCGGTGAAGGTCTCGCCGAGGGCCGGGGCGTGGATGACGGCGGCGACGGGCTGGCCGTCCTCGACCACGGCGATCGGAATGCACCACCACGGCTTGCCCTTCATATAGGCCACCGTGCCGTCGATGGGGTCGACCACGAAGATGCGGCGGCGGGACAGCCGTTCGGCGCCGTCGGCGGTCTCCTCGGACAGCCAGCCGTGGTCCGGGCGGGCGCCGAGCAGACTGTCGCGCAACAGTCGGTCGACGGCCATGTCGGCCGAGGTGACCGGAGAGCCGCCCGATTTGGACCAGATCTTCAGCCCGGCCTCGCGCTCGGCCAGCGCCAGCTCACCGGCGGCGACGGCGGCGAGTCGGATCAGTTCGAGGTCGGCCCCAAGGTCGTGGCTTGCGTCGCTCATTTGCCGGCGATGGCCACCGCGTCGAACATCAGCGACGGGCTGTTGTTGGCGCCGCGGAATTCGAGGTCCGAGCCGCGCTGGAGACGCGCATAGAGATCGGTCAGCCTGCCGGCCACGGTGACCTCGCTGACCGGATAGGCGATCGCGCCGTTCTCGAACCAGAAGCCGGACACTCCCGCCGACCAATCGCCGGTATTGGCGTTGAGAGACGGGCCGAACATGGAGGTGACCAGCAGACCGGCTCCGGCATCGGCCATGAGACCGTCGAGGTCGCGGTCACCGGGTTCGAGATGCAGGCTGTGCGTCGAGACGCCGGGCGGTCCGGCGAGGCCGCGCGAGGCATGGCCGGTCGAGGCCAGGCCGAGCTGGGCCGCGGCGGCGCTGTTCAGCAGCCAGGTGGTCAGATGGCCGTCGTCAATGATTGATCGTCGGCTCACCGCCACGCCCTCGTCGTCGAACGGAGCCGAGCCGAGGCCGCGGGGGCGGAACGGATCGTCGATCAGGTTCACGCCCCGCGGCAGCACCATCTGACCGAGGCGGTCCTTCAGGAACGAGGTGCCGCGTGCGATCGACGGGCCGGAGATGGCACCGATCAGAGGCGACAGGATCTGCATCGCCACGCGGTTCTCGAAGATGACCGGGGCGGTGGTCGAGGCGATCTTGCGCGGGCCGGTGCGGGCGACGGCGCGGCGGCCGGCTTCGGCGCCGACCTCGTCCGCCGTGGGGAGGTCGGACAGGTGGCGCGCCGCGCGATGCTCGCCCCCGCGTTCCATGCCTCCGTCCTTCTCGGCGATGACGCCGACGCCCAGCGAGAAGGCCGAGCCTTGCCAGGCGCCGTCGAAGCCGTGCGAGGTGACCAGCCGCCAGCGGCTGGTCGAGGTCGATGCGTGACCGCCTTCGGACCGGATGACGCCGGGCACGGCCAGGGCGATGGCCTCGGCCTCGGCTGCGACGGCCTCCAGCTCGGCGGCGCTACGTTCGGACGGGTCGAACAAATCGAGGTCGGCGAACGGGCCGCGGGCGAGCCGGTCCTGGGGAGCGAGGCCGGCGTAAGGATCCTCGGGCGCGAGCTTCGCCATGGCCACGGCGCGGTCGACGAGACGGGCGCGGGTGGCCTCGGACAGGTCGGAGGCGGAGACGGTGGCCTGACGTCGGCCGATGAAGACGCGCAGGCCGAGGTCACGGCTCTCCTCGCGCTCGACGTCCTCGAGGGCGCCGTTGCGGACCCCGACGGAGAGGGCGGCGCGCTCGGCCGAAACGGCCTCGGCGGCGTCGGCCCCGGCCCTCAGGGCAGCGGCGACGAGTTCAGGCAGGATGTCGGGTGAGGCGGACGTCGGCAGGCTGTCGGACATGCCCCGATATGGCCGGACGGGCTGTCCGGCGCAACGGCTGGGGCCTCAGACCAGGCCGAAGGCGCAGGCGATCAGGGCGCCGGCGCCGACGACCAGCGCCGCCTGCGTCAGGATCATCCCTGACATCCGCCCGAACGACGGCTGTTTCGCCTTGCCCAGACCCCAGGCGTGCAGGATGCGGCCGAGCAGCATTCCTCCCCCGATGGCGTGGACCCAGATCGGCTGGAAGCCGAGCAGGGCCAGCAGGACGAGAATGACGAGACAGGGCGGAATGTATTCGGCGGCATTGCCGAAGATGCGGCTGGCCGCCGTGAATTCGGCATGACCGCCGTCGCCGAACGACACCGCGAGCCGCCGACGGGTGAAGATGGTCCTGAAGGACAGGAAGACCATCAGCAGGACGAGAAGACCGCTCCATAGGCCGGCGGCGTGAAGAGCGGTCATCTCGGGCATGGTCAGGTCTCGCGGGCCACCGGATAGAGCCGGAAGCGGTCATCATAGAACGGAGTTCGCTCGTAGAACCACTGCAAACGCGCGCCGGGGCTGGCGGCGAACTCGGGATCGGCGGCCAGCCTGGCCTCGAACTCGGCCTTCAGGGCCGGATCGGCGGCCAGCATGCGTTCGGCGAGGGGGGCGATGGCGTAGCCCTCGATGTATTCGACGCGGCTGAGCACCTCGGGGAACAGGCCCCAGGCGAAGAAGCTCTCGGAGGACTGCGGCTCGAGCAGCAGCACGACGACGTCGCCCAGCCGTTGGTCGGTGGGGACGCGGACCGATCCGGCCGGGAAGGTCCAGTCGCGGCGCTCGGGGGTCACGGAGGTGACGGTGACGGGGACATGACCCTCGTTCGGGCGCGTGGCCAGCTTCGGGTCGTCGAGGCGCAGCATGTCGACGGACACGGTGCGCGGGGCGTCGAGCGTCTCCATGGCCACACCGTGGATACGCAGGCGCTCGATGATGTCGGCGCGGTGGGCCGGCACCCAATAGGCTTCGGGCCGCTTCAGCATCAGGGTCGGATGCGACGAATAGAATGGCATCTGCCAGAGCTCGGGATCGGGCTCGCCGAGCCAGCGTATCTCCTGGCGGCCCGAGGCGGGGCTGTCGTACATCTCGTAGCGGATGCCCTTGAAGGCGCGGGTGGTCGACGGCTGCTCGTCCTGGACGAAGTTGGCCGGAATTTCGGAAGGACGCAGGGCGCTGTCGGCCTCGACGGCCTCGCGCAGGCCGCGGCTTTCGGCGGCCAGCAGGCGCATGGCCTCCTCAAGGAAGACATAGGTCCCGAGCACGCGCTGCTCGTGCGGCTTGAGGCTGTGGTTCTCGATCAGGATGGTCGGCACATGGGCGGCCGAGCCCCAGCCGTTCGAAAACCGCTCGCCCAGCCCGCCGTCCGACAGGCCCGCGCGCGGGTTCTGGTCGTCGATGCCGAACACCAGCTCGCCCGGGATGTGGCCCTGGGCCTCCAGCGCATCGTTCATGACCGGCTTGAAGGCGCTGTCCAGCCAGCGGGCGGTCTCCGGGCTGCGGCTCCAGACGCCGTTCTCGCCGTTGTAGCCATAGGTGACGTCATATTGATAATCGAGGCCGTCGGTGACGTGGATATCGACATACAGGTCCGGCTGATACTTCAGGATCAGCCCGCGCACCGCCTGCATCTCGGGCTGGTCCAGCTTCATATAGTCCCGGTTCAGGTTCTGGTTGGTCGCCGTATTGCGCCAGCCCTGAATGCGCGGCCCGCGCTGGTTGGGCCGCGAATACGCACTGGCCCGCTCATGCCCGTCCACCGACAGGATCGGGATCAGGATCAGATTGGCCCCGTCCAGCAGGTCGTCGCGTCCGTAGAAGGCGATGTCGCGCAGCAGCATCATGCCCGCGTCCTTGCCGTCGATCTCGCCGGGGTGGATGCCGGCCTGGGCCAGCAGCACCGGCTTGGCCGGATCGAAGGCGGCGCCGTCCTTCGAGGCGATGACGGCGTAGATCGGGCGGCCTTCCGGCGAGACGCCGAACTGCTCGATGCGGATCAGGTCGGAGGCGGCGTCGAGCCGGTCGAACCAGGCGCGGGTGTCGGCGTAGGTCGGGCTGAAGTCGCGCTCCGCGTCCGCCTCGAACGGCGTGACCCAGGGATCCGAGGCGTCGCGGAGAAGGGCGCGGCTGGCCCCGTCCCACGCCGGCGCGGGCGGCAGGAAGGCCTGGTCCCACGGCGCGGCATTGGGGACGGAGGGGGACGCAGACTGGGACATGACGGGACTCGACACGAGGGCCGCGACGGCGGCGAGGATCAGGGTGGAGCGCATGGCTCCCTCATCCGCCGTCCGTTCCTTCATGGCAAGTCCGGGAAGCGGTTCCCGCTTCCGCGGCGACCTAGCGGTCCCGCTTGGCCTCGAGCCGGTCGATTGTGCGCTGGGCGTCTGCGCGGCGGCGGGTCAGGGTCTCGATCTGGGCCTGCTGGGCCTCGGTCAGCCCGCCAGCGGCCTCGCCCGCCGCCTGGATGTCGGCGATCTGGCTGTCGATCTCGAAGACCTGGTCCTCGGCCTCGAACAGGCGGTTTTCCTCACGCTCGGTGAGGGCCGGACGTGGCGGAGCGGCCCGGCGCGGCGCGCCCCGACCGGTCATCACCTGGGCGTCGGCGGGACCGACGGGCAGGGTGAACGCCGGAATGGCCATGGCGGCGGACAGGGCGAGGACGAGGCTGCGTTTCATGAAAGCGTCTCCGGAAGGAACAGCCCCCAATGTGTATTACAGTTTCGTCATCTGAAAAGCGCTTTCAGGACACAATCGATACCGGATTGCTCGCGGCTTCGTGTTCTCAGCCCCCGGAGCTCCAGATGGGGGAACCGTCGCCCGGCAGGCCAAGGCGGTCCCACATCCCGGACACCCGGTCGATGACGGTCTCGTCCATGCGGATCTCCTCGCCCCATTCGCGCTTCGTCTCGGGCGGCCATTTGTCGGTGGCGTCGAGACCGATCTTGGAGCCGAGGCCGCTCTCGGGACTGGCAAAGTCCAGATAGTCGATCGGCGTGTTTTCGATGACGGTGATGTCGCGGGCCGGGTCCATCTTGGTCGAGATGGCCCACATGACCTGTTTCCAGTCGCGGGCGTCGATGTCATTGTCCACGACGATCACCCACTTGGTGTACATGAACTGGCGCAGATAGCTCCAGACGCCCAGCATCACCCGCTTGGCGTGGCCGGGGTAGGCCTTCTTCATCGACACTACGGCGATGCGATAGCTGCAGCCCTCGGGCGGCAACCAGAAGTCGGTGATCTCGGGGAACTGCGACTGGAGGAGAGGGATGAAGACCTCGTTCAGCGCCTCGCCCAGCACCGAGGGTTCGTCCGGCGGACGGCCGGTGAAGGTGGTCAGATAGACGGGATCGCGGCGCATGGTGACGGCCGTGACCTGGAAAACCGGGAAGGTCTCGACCGAGTTGTAATAGCCGGTGTGGTCGCCGTAGGGGCCCTCGGACGCGTGCTCGTCGAGCAGGACGTGGCCTTCCAGAACGATCTCGGCCTGGGCCGGGACCATCAGGGGCACGGTCGGGCACGGGACCAGCTCGGCCGTGGCGCCGCGCAGCAGGCCGGCGAACTGCTAGTCCGCGAGGGTGTCCGGCACGG
>JAAXIW010000169.1 GCA_012270135.1 Brevundimonas sp.
CCGCTGCCCGACCTGCCGACGCCGGGCGCCCCGGCCCCAGCGGCTTCGTCCGGATCGCGCCCGGCCGCTTCGCCGGTCAGCGCCCGCGGCCTGTCGACCCTGTCCTCGGACCTGCAGTTCGACGGCAATATCTCGGGCGGCGGCGACCTGCAGATCGACGGCGCCATCAAGGGCGACGTCCGCGTCGGCCGGCTGATCGTCGGCGAGACCGGCGCGGTCGAGGGCGGCGTCTCGGCCGACTATGTCGAGGTCCGCGGCCGTATCGTCGGCAATGTCTCGGGCAAGCAGGTCAAGCTGATCGCCACCGCCTATGTCGACGGCGACATCACCGCCGAACAGCTGTCGATCGACATCGGCGCCTATTTCCAGGGCCGCGTCCTGCAGGGCCGCCGCGAGGCCCCCGCCGCCGCGCCCAAGCCCTCGACTCCCGCCGCCAGCGCCACGCCGCCGCACGGCGACGACCGCCCGCAGGTCATCGACATGAAGCCTTCGGCCTGATTCACGGCCCGATAGACAAAAGGCCCCGGACCGATCCGGGGCCTTTTTCTATTCGACCGTGCTCCCCCTCGTCTCCCCGACCCGGGCCGCCAGCGCCGCGCCCATGAAGGCGTCGAGGTCGCCGTCCAGCACCCCTTGCGTGTCCGAGGTCTCGACGTTGGTCCGCAGGTCCTTGACCATCTGGTACGGCTGCAGGACGTAGGACCGGATCTGGTGGCCCCAGCCGATGTCGGTCTTGGCGTCGGCCAGCGCCTGGGCCGCAGCTTCGCGCTTTTGCAGCTCCAGCTCGTACAGACGGGCACGCAGCATCTTCCACGCCTGCTCGCGGTTCTGGTGCTGGGAACGCCCGGCCTGACAGGCCACGACCGTATTGGTCGGAACGTGGGTCAGGCGAACCGCCGAGTCGGTCTTGTTGATGTGCTGGCCGCCGGCGCCCGAGGCCCGATAGGTGTCGGTGCGGACGTCGGACGGGTTGATGTCGATCTCGATGGTGTCATCGACCACCGGCGAGACCCCGATCGAGGCGAACGAGGTGTGCCGCTTGGCCGCCGCGTCATAGGGGCTGATGCGCACCAGCCGGTGCACCCCCGATTCCGACTTCAGCCAGCCATAGGCGTTCGGGCCCTTGATCAGGATGGTGGCAGACTTGATGCCGGCCTGTTCGCCGCCCTCCTCCGCCTCGACCTCGACCTCGTAGCCGTGCGCCTTCGCCCAGCGCGAATACATCCGCAGCAGCATGCCGGCCCAGTCGTTCGACTCGGTGCCGCCGGCCCCGGAGTTGACCTCCAGATAGGCGTCGTTGCCGTCGGCCTCGCCGGACAGCAGCGCCTCCAGTTCGGCGCGGGCGGCGCGGTCCTTGATCGCCTTCAGCGAGGCGCGGGCCTCCTCGAGGGTGGCTTCGTCGCCCTCCTCGTCGGCCATGTCGGCCAGCATGACCCCGTCCTCGAGGCCCTGCTCCATCTCCCGGACGGCGTTGATCTGGCTCTCCAGCCGCGAGCGGTCGCGGCTCACGGCCTGGGCCTCGTCGGGATTGTCCCAAAGGGTCGGGTCCTCGACCCGGGCGTTCAGCTCATCGAGCTTTCGGACGGCGACATCCCAGTCAAAGACGCCTCCTGAGCAGAGCGACGCTCTGCTCGATGTCGGCCTTCATGGCCTCGACATCCGGTCTCATCGCGAACTCCTGCGAAACAAAAGGGGAGGCGCGACATAGGCCGCGCCAGGGGAAAGGGAAAGGGAGGCAGTAGGGAATAGGCAGTAGGCAGTAGCAAAAGGAGTCGTCGCACCCGCGGCTTGTCCTGCCCCGGACCTTCCTACTGCCTACTCCCCACTGCCGACTGCCTCCCTCAATACAGCCCGCTCAAATCCTCCGCCGTCTCCTTCTTGGCCGGAGGCGGGGTCGTCGGGGGCGGCGCGGGCGTCGGCGTGATGGTGGGCGGAATGCCCGCCGCCTCCTCCCGCTCCCGGCGCAGGATGTCGTTGTAGTTCTGCGGCCCGGTCGGAACCTCGGGGCGCGGAGCCTCCTCCTCGCGGCGGCGTTCGGTGCCGGGGCGGAAGGCCTCCGCGCTTCCGTTGACCGTGCGGAACA
>JAAXIW010000382.1 GCA_012270135.1 Brevundimonas sp.
TGCTGGTCGACGGCCAGGGCAATTTCGGCTCGGTCGACGGCGATATGCCGGCCTCGATGCGATACACCGAGTGCCGCATGGCCCCGGCCGCCACCGCCCTGCTGACCGATATCGACAAGGACACGGTCGATTTCCAGCCGAACTACGACGAGAAGGAGCTGGAGCCCGTCGTCCTGCCGGCGCGAATCCCGAACCTGCTGGTCAACGGCGCGGGCGGCATCGCCGTCGGCATGGCCACCAACATCCCGCCGCATAACCTCGGCGAAGTGGTCGACGCGGCCGTCGCCCTGCTGGACGATCCGGACATCGGCGACGACGCCCTGCTGGACATCGTGCCCGGGCCGGACTTCCCCACGGGCGGCGAGATCATGGGTCGGACAGCGCCGAGAAACGCCCTGCGCGACGGTCGCGGCTCGGTCATCGTGCGCGGCAAGGCCACGATCGAGACGATCCGCAAGGACCGCGAGGCGATCGTGGTCACTGAACTGCCCTATCAGGTCAACAAGCAGACCCTGATCGAGCGCATCGTGGAAATGGTCCGCGAGAAGCGGATCGAGGGCATCTCCGACGTCCGCGACGAGTCCGACCGGGCCGGCATGCGGGTGGTCATCGAGCTGAAGCGCGACGCCTCGGGCGATGTGGTGCTGAACCAGCTGTGGCGCTTCACCGCCATGCAGTCGTCGTTCGGCGTCAACATGCTGGCGCTGAACCACGGCCGGCCGGAGCAGATGGGCCTGCGCCAACTGCTCGAGGCCTTCCTCGAGTTCCGGGAAGAGGTGGTCGTCCGCCGCATCAAGTTCGAACTGGCCAAGGCCCGCGACCGCGGCCATGTGCTGGTCGGCCTGGCCGTGGCCGTGGCCAATATCGACGAGGTCATCCACATCATCCGCTCCTCCGCCGACCCGGCCGAGGCGCGCGAGCGGCTGCAGGCGAAGAGCTGGCCGGTCGGCGACATGATCGCCCTGGTCGAACTGATCGCCGATCCGCGCTCGATGCTGATCGACGGTGACAAGCTGAACCTGACCGACGAACAGGCGCGGGCCATCCTGGCGCTGACGCTGAGCCGCCTGACCGGCCTCGGCCGCGACGACATCTTCGGCGAGGCGCGCGAGCTGGCCGACACCATCCAGGGCCCCCTGACCCTGCTGTCGGACCGGGCCAATATCCTGGCGGTGATCCGCGAGGACCTGCTGGCGGTGAAGGACGAGTTCGCCGTGCCGCGGCGGACCGAGATCGGCGACGGCGATTTCGAGCTGGAAGACGAGGACCTGATCCCGCGCGAGGACATGGTCGTGACCGTGACCCACGGCGGCTATGTCAAGCGGGTGGCGCTGAACGCCTACCGGACCCAGCATCGCGGCGGCAAGGGCCGCTCGGGCGTGGCCATGAAGGACGACGACGCCGTGGTCGGCGTGTTCTCGGCCTCGACCCATACGCCGGTGCTGTTCTTCGCCACCAACGGCAAGGCCTACAAGCTGAAGACCTGGCGGCTGCCGCTGGGCAATCCGCAGTCGCGCGGCAAGGCCTTCGTCAACCTGCTGCCGATCGAGCCGGGCGACAGCATCATGAACGTGCTGCCCCTGCCCGAGGACGAGGCGGACTGGGCGAACTACGACATCATGTTCGCCACCAGCAGCGGTGACGTGCGTCGCAACAGGCTGAGCGACTTCGCCACCGTCAACCGGGCCGGCAAGATCGCCATGAAGCTCGAAGACGGCGACCGCATGGTCGGCGTCGCCCTGTGCACCGCCGAGGACGACGTCATGCTGACCACCGCCCTGGGGCGGGCCATCCGCTTCAAGGCCGACGACGTGCGGGTGTTCAAGGGCCGGGATTCGCGTTAGCTTTGCAGCCGACTCCTGGCTAATAACGACGATGGCATCTCCATGGCCGTGCTGGGCCGGGTCGACGCCACGCCGGAAGAGCGGGCCGCCTATGTCAAACACGCCAACGCCATGCGCCGCGCCGCCGGCGACGAGGACGACACGCCGGTCGAGGCCGATGATGAAGCCGTGGCCGACACCGCCCTGTCGCTCGATCGCATCGCCGAACTGGGCGCGGCGGAGCAGTTCATCCTGACGGTCACCGAGACCGGCTTCGGCAAGCGCTCGTCAGCCTATGAATACCGCCGCACCGGCCGGGGCGGGCAGGGGCTGACGGCCCACGGTCTCGGTGGTCGCGCCGGGACGCGACTGGCGGCCTCTTTCCCGGTCGAGGAGGACGACGACCTGCTGCTGGTCACCTCCGGCGGGCAGATGATCCGCACGCCGATGAACCAGGTCCGCATCGTTGGCCGCGCCAGCCAGGGCGTCACCATCTTCCGCACGGCGGAGGGCGAACGGGTGGTCTCGGTCGAGCGCCTGCCGGACTCGGGCGGGGACGAGGGGGCCGATGCAGTCGAGGGCGAGGGCGAGGCCTGAGCCGCGCCCTCTTCATCGATGGTGAGCCGGCGTCCATCGAGGCGCTGACGCATCAGGCATTGGTGAATTACGGGGCCTATACCTCGTTCCGCGTCGAGGACGGCGCGGCCCGGGGGCTGGACCTGCATCTGGAGCGACTGCGCCGCGCCTCGATCGAGTTGTTCGGCGAGGCGGTTCCGGAGGCGCGGCTGCTTGAGCTGATGCGGGCGGCGATGGGCGCGCGGGAGACCTGCTGGCTTCGGGTCAGTCTGTTCTCGGACGAGATATCGAACCGGAACCCGACATGGGTCGGCCGACCGCGCGTGATGATCGGGGTGTTCGACCCGCCTCCACCGTTGGCCGGGAGTCTGCGGTTGCAGGTCCAGCGGCATGAACGGATCGCGCCGCACCTGAAGCACGCGGCGAACATGGACCTGCTGATGGCGAGGCGGCGGGCGCGGGCCGAAGGGTTCGACGACGCCTTGTTCGAGGATTCGGAGGGCGAGCTCTCCGAGGGAACGCTGTGGAACATCGGCTTCGTCCAGGGAAACCGCGTAACCTGGCCCCGGGCGCCGATGCTGGCCGGCGTGACGCAGAGATTGATCCAGGCGGGGCTGAAGGACGTCGGCCTTGGCGACGAGACGCGCGATCTGGACCGGAGCGACGTGGCGAGCGGGGCCTTCCAGTCCGCCTTCATCTGCAACAGCGCCACGCCGGCCTGCCCTGTGGAGAGCATCGATGGGTGGTCGTTCGAGATCGATACGGACGTGATCAACCGCCTGCGGACCGCCTGGGCATCACAGCCCTGTCAGCCGATCTAGGCCGGTCCGGTCCCACCTGCTAAACCGCCAGGAAGGCGGGGAGGAACGCATGCGCATCGGCCTGTACCCAGGCACATTCGATCCCGTCACCAACGGGCATATGGACATCATCGGCCGGGCGGTGAAGCTGGTCGACCGGCTGGTCATCGGCGTTGCGCGCAATGACGACAAGGGGCCGCTGTTCACGACCGACGAGCGGGTCGTGATGGTCCGGGCCGAGGTGGCGCATCTCGGCGACAAGGTCGAGGTGCGGCCGTTCGACAGCCTGCTGATGCATTTCGCCGAGTCGCTGGACGCCAGCATCATCGTGCGCGGCCTGCGCGCCGTGGCGGACTTCGAATACGAGTTCCAGATGACGGCGATGAACCAGCGCCTCAATGCCGACATCGAGACGGTTTTCCTCATGGCCGACCCGCGGCACCAGGCCATCGCCTCGCGGCTGGTCAAGGAGATCGCCCGGCTGGACGGCGCGATCGACAGTTTCGTCAGTCCCGCGGTCGCCAGGGCGGTCCGGGACAGGGTCAAGGGATAGTCACCGTTTTGAAGATCGTCACCGCCGCCGCCCTTTCGCTTTCCTTGCTCGCCTCGTCCCCGGTCGCTGCCCAGACCGCGCCGGCGGGGGACTGGCGCACGGTCGCCCCCGAGAACCTGCTGGTCATCGACACCGTCCACGGCCGCATCCTCGTCGAGCTGGAGCCGCGCATGGCCCCGCGGGCGGTGAGCCGCATTCGCACCCTGGCCGACCAGGGCTTCTACGACGGGCTGAAATTTCACCGGGTGATCCCGAACTTCATGGCCCAGACCGGCGACCCCCAGGGCACCGGGCAGGGCGGCAGCGATCTGCCCGACATCGCCGCGGAGTTCGAGTTCCGGCGCGGGCGGGACGCCGGCTTCGTTCCCGTGACGACGTCGCCCACTGGACAACTTGGCCTCGTCGGATCCGTGCCGGTGACCACCCAGCCCGACGCCCAGATGATGATCACCGCCGACTTCAAGGCAGGGGCGCAGGGCCTGTTCTGCCAGGGCGTGGCGGGCATGGCGCGCGGGGGACAGCCCGACAGCGCCAATAGCCAGTTCTTCCTGATGACCGGTCCGAAAGATGAGCTGAACGGGCGATACACGCCGTTTGGCCGGGTCCTGGCGGGCATGGACGCCGTCCGCGCCATCAAGGCCGGCACGACGGCCAACAACGGCTCGGTGGCCGATCCCGATGTGATGACCCGCACGCGCACCGCCGCGGCCCTGCCGGAGGGTGAGCGCCCGACCGTGCGCGTGGCGACTGGCGCGGTCCTGCAGGCCGAGATCGAACGGGTCCGCGCCGCCCGCGGCGCCGGCTTCAACGTTTGCGATGTCCAGCCGCCGGCCGAGGTCGTCGGGGGCTGATCCTGCTGTCCGGAATGCCGGGGGAGACCATCATGAAGTCCATCTGCACCGCCGCCCTGTTCGCCGCCGTCTTGTCGGCCGCGCCGGTCCTGGCCCAGGATGTCGGCGGCCCGCCGCCGCCGCCGGCCCCGACGCCCCAGACCACGATCGCCGCCACCGAATGGCGCGCCGTGCCGGCCGAGAATCTGCTGGTGATCGACACCACGCGGGGACGCGTCCTCGTCGAACTGTTTCCCGAAGTCGCGCCGCTGCACGTCGAGCGTATCAAGCTGCTGGCCCGGCGCGGCTTCTACGACAATACGCCGTGGCACCGGGTGATCGACTGGTTCATGGCCCAGACCGGCGACCCGCTGGGCAACGGCGAAGGTCAGAGCCCCTATCCCGATCTGGTCGCGGAATTCACCTTCCGCCGCGATCCGGCCATGCCGTTCGCCGCCGTGGCCGAGCCGACCGGCGCGCGTGTCGGCTTCTTCCACTCCCTGCCGGTGCAGACCCAGCCGGACGCGGCCTTCGCCCAGACCGGAGACGGCAAGGTGCACGGCTGGGGTCTCTATTGCCCGGGCGTGGCCGGCATGGCTCGCGACGTCGGCAATGACACCGCCAACAGCCAGTTCTTCATCATGCGTCAGGCCTATCCGGCGCTGGACAAGCGCTACACCATCTGGGGGATGACCGTGGACGGGCTGAACGTGGTGCGGTCGCTGCAGGTCGGCGACGGGGAGAACGGCATGATGGCCCAGGTTCAGCCGGACCGGATGACCCGGGTGCGCGTCGCCGCCGACATCCCCGCCGCCGAACGACCGATGGTGCAGGTGCTGTCGACCGACTCGGCGCGGTTCCGGGCTCTGGTCGACGAGGCGCGGAGCGCTCGCGGCGCCGACTTCTCCGTATGCGACATCAACCTGACGGTGCAGGTGACCAACTAGGTCACCGTCTGCGACGGCGGCGCCTCGGCCGGCGGTCCTCGCGCATCCTTTGCAGCAGCAGACCCTCGCGCAGGCCGCGGTCGGCGACCCTGACCCGTTCCGACGGCCAGGCGCGCTGCACCGCTTCCATGATGGCGGCCCCGGCCAGGACCAGGTCGGCGCGGTCCGGGCCGATGCAGGATTCGGCGGCGCGGCCCCGCGGGCCCAGCTGGATCAGCCGCTCGGCCGCCTTCTCGCAGTCGCCGCGCGTCATCCACAGGCCGTCGACCAGATTGCGCTGATAGCGGCGTAGCCCGAGGTGGATGCCGGCCAGGCTGGTGATCGCGCCGGAGGTGCCGACCAGATGGGCCCGGCCGGCGGTGAAGACCTCGCGCAGGGCGGGGTCTACCGGCGCGACGGACAGAGCGTCTCCCATGTCGGTGACCATGGATTCATACCAGCCGTCGATCGCCTCGGGCCCGGCGCCGGCGGGTTCGGGGTGGCGTTCGGCGAGGGTGACCACCCCGACCGGCGCTGACATCCAGCCTTCCAGCGCAAATCCGGCATCGCCCCGCCTCAGCCAGCTGAGCTCGGTCGAACCGCCGCCGACGTCGACGACCAGCACGGCCTCTGCCGTGTCGTCGAACAGATTGAGACAGCCCTCGACCGACAGGCGAGCCTCCTCGACCGGGTCGATGATGCGCAGGCGCAACCCGGTGCCTTTGCGGACCCGTTCGATGAAGGCGGAGCCGTTATCGGCCTGGCGGCAGGCCTGGGTGGCGACGGCCATCAGTCGGGCCGATTCGACGCCCTTGCGCGCGACCCGCTCGCCGCACAGCATGAGAGCCTCGTAGGCCCGTTCCATGGCCGCGTCGTCGAGCCGGCCGGTGCGCGACAGACCTTCGCCGAGGCGGACGATGCGGCTGAAGGAGTCCACCACGCGGAAGCCGTCCCGCGCCGGGCGGGCGATCAGCAGGCGGCAGTTGTTGGTCCCCAGATCGAGCGCCCCGTAGAGGGGAGCCTCCCGACCTGATGCGCCGGATCCGTCGGAGGCGCCGCCACGGGCGCGCTGGCCGCCGGACCCGAAACGCTGGGACCGGGGAGCGCTCGCGGGCGCGCCGGTCTCCGGCATGGCCGAACTTTCAAGGTGGGCGGTCCGGAACGGCGCCCGTCCAGGGCAACCTAGACCCGTCTGCTCGTCCGCGCCAAGACGACCTGACCCGAAAATGAACGGACCGGCGGTGATACCGCTCAGGTCGGATGTCGCAATCTGGCGTCATGACCGATGAGATCATCGCCAAATTTGGACTGGGACAGATCGTCCGTCACCGCGACGCCGCCTTCCGCGGCGTGGTGATCGACGTCGACCCCGTGTTCGCCGGCAAGCCCGGCGATACCGGTGAAATCTCCCCGGATCAGCCCTTCTATCAGGTGCTGGCGCTTGGCGCCGAGGGCGGCTTCGTCGCCTACGCCCCCGAGGACGCGCTGGAGCATGATCCGGAACTGGCTTCGGTCGCCCGCGAGGCCGAGTCGCGCTGGTTCACCGTCGACCGCAAGGGGCGCTACGCGCCGAAGTCGCACGCCATCCACTGACGGTGACGCTGGCGCCGCCGACGCCCGGAGCCTAGATTGGCCGCCAAGGGACCGCCAGAGTCCGAAGCAGTTGGAGCGCCTCCATGTCCGATTTCGAGCACGTCTTCGAAGCGCCGCCCGAGGGCGCGGCCGCGGACTGGACCATTCCCCAGGACTGGTCGGCCTATACGGATGTCGAGCATCGCACCTGGGACACCCTCTACGCTCGCCAGATGAAGATTCTGCCGGGGCGAGCCGCCGACGTCTTCATCAGGGGGCTCGACGCGCTGGATCTGAACACCGGCGGCATCCCCGATTTCGAGGTCATGAATCCCAAGCTGCAGGCCCTGACCGGCTGGACCGTGGTGTGCGTGCCCGGACTGGTGCCGGACGAGGTGTTCTTCGACCACCTGGCCAACCGGCGCTTCCCCTCGGGGCAGTTCATCCGCAAGCCGGACCAGCTGGACTATCTGCAGGAGCCGGACATCTTCCACGATGTGTTCGGCCATGTTCCGATGCTGACCGACCCCGACTTCGCCGCCTATATGGAGGCCTATGGCAAGGGCGGGCAGCGGGCGGCCTCGCTGGGCATGCTGCAGAACCTGGCGCGGCTGTACTGGTACACCGTCGAGTTCGGCCTGATGCAGGAGGAGGGCGGTCTGCGCATCTACGGGGCCGGCATCGTCTCGTCGGCCACCGAAAGCGTCTTCGCCCTCGAGGACCCGTCGCCCAACCGGCTCGGCTTCGATCTCGAGCGTGTCATGCGCACCCTCTACCGGATCGACGACTTCCAGCAGGTCTATTTCGTCATCGACTCGATCGAGCAGCTGAAGCGCGAGACCCTGCAGGATTTCGGCCCCATCTACGAGCGGCTGAAGGGGGCCGACGACATCGCCATCGACGCCATCCTGCCGGGAGATGTGGTGTTCACCCGCGGCACCCAGGCCTATGCGGCCAAGGGCGGGCGGTTCGCCGCCTAAAGCCGCTTGCCCATCCGAACGAGCGGAACCGGATCCCCGCCGCGGTCGTCCTCGAACCGCTCGATCTCGGCATAGCCGGCCGCCCGGTAGAGGGGTTCGCCGCCGAGGGTGGCGACCAGTTCGGCGCGGTCGTAGCCGGCGGCGCGGGCGGCGTCCTCGCACAGGTTCAGGATGAGGCGGCCGACGCCCCGGCGCAGGAACTCCGGGGCGGTGTACATGGCGCGGACGCGGGCGGCGTCGACGCCGGGCGTCAGCGGCGCCGGTTCGCGGCCCGGGGTGTGGTCGCCGCCGTATTCAGTGATCCGGCCGCTCCAGCCGCCGCAGCCGGCCATCACGCCGTCGCTCTCGACGATGAGGTAGGTGCGGTCGGCGATGAGCTGACTGTCGATGCCCATCAACCGTCGGCTGGCGGCGATCTGATCCGGTGTCAGGAAGTCGGCGAGAGGGCCGGTGATCGAGCGGTCCATCAGGGCCACCAGCGCTGGAATATCGGCCTCTGTGGCGACGCGGTAGGTGAAGCCGTCCACGGTCAGCCCCGCTGGAAGGGGTAGAAGCCGTCGCCCAGTTCGAGGATGCCCGTCAGTTCGTCGAGCGCGCCACGGCATTCGTCGAGCAGGGCGGGGTCGGCGAGGTCGCCGGGGCTGAGCGTGTCGCGGTACCAGTTGGCGGCCCAGATCGACAGGCGGGCGTGAAGCTCTTCCGTCATGCGCATGGCCGGATTGGTCGCGGCCTGTTCCGCCCCGTTCAGAACGACCCGCAGGCGCAGGCAGGCGGGGCCGCCGCCGTTGCGCATCGACTGGCGCACATCGACGTATTCGACCCGGCTGATCGGTCCGTTCGAGGCGGCCAGGCTCTCTGCGACGGCGTGGCTGCGGGCGTTGTCGCGGGTCTCGGTCGGGCAGATCAGGGTCAGGCGATCCTCGCCCGGAATCGACACCAGCATGGAGTTGAACAGATAGCTGGATATGGCGTCGGCGAGGGGCAGGTCAGCGGCGGATACCTCGACGAACACCGGGTCGAAGCCCTTGGCGGCGGCGCGGATGGCGGCCCTGGTCCCCGCCGTGTCCTCGAAGGCCAGTTCGTGGAAGAACAGGGTGTCCAGCGCGCCGACGCAGACCACGTCGTTGTGGAAGGTCCCCCCGGCGATGGCCGCGCTCGACTGACGGGCCAGCACCACGCCCGAGGCGCCGTGGCGGCGCGCGAGGGCCTCGGAGGCCTCGCGGGTCTGACGGGCCGGATAAGGGCCCTGCCAGTGCTCCCAGGCCTCGCGGCCCCAGACCAGCAGGTTGACGCCGGGCTCGCCGTGGCCGGCGCACAGGCGAACGTGGTTGGCGGCCCCCTCATCGGCGAGGTGGGCGACGGAGGGCAGGGCGTCGTGGACGGCGAACCGCTCCCGGTCGGGGAAGAGGGCGTCGAGGGACCGCTTCGTCTGGGCGTGCTCCAGCGAGCGGTGCAGGTTGGTGACCAGGTTGGCGGGAGTGAAATGCACACGGCCGTCCGCGCTGTCGGCCGAGGGCGTCACCGTGGCGGCGTTGGCGGCCCACATCGGCGAGGCCGAGCAGGCGGCGGCGGCGAAGGACGGGGCGTCCTTCCACGCCGCTTCCAGCACCTGCGCATCGGTCCCGGTGAAGCCGAGGGACCGGAGGAAGGGGATGTCCGGCCGCTCGTGCGGCGGCAGGACGTATTGCGGCAGGCCGAGGTCGGCCAGCCGCTTCATCTTGTCTAGGCCCTGCAGGACCGCCGCGCGCGGGTTGGAGGCCTCGCCCTTGTTCAGGCTGGAGGCGAGATTGCCCGGCGACAGGCCCGCATAGGAGTGGGTCGGCCCGATCAGGCCGTCGGCGTTGGCTTCGACAGCGGAGGTCATGGGGTCACCGGGGGGACACAGGTCATCTGCATGCAGGCGATAGAAGTCATCGCGGGCGGCGCCACGAACCAGACAACGGCCCCGAACGCTCCCGCCAAGAGCAGGAGAAGGCCAGCGTCGCGCCAGCGTCGGTTCAGAAGGGACAGAACCGACAAGCCTGCGATCATGAAGGCAAAATGCAAGCACCACGTCACGGTTGCGCCCACGGGAGTGTAGCGCGCGCCAAACGCCACCCGGACGAACACGATCAACAGAGTTCCGAATGCCGAAACCCCCGTGGCCAATAGGGGCCACGAGAGTCCGGCGATCAATGACTCCCCCAAACTGGGAGGTCCAATCCGTCGTTCGGTCCGGCAGCCTGAGATAACACCAGAAAGCCCTTGATGACGCACTCGATATTCTTCACCGCCTCCGCATCGAAACTGGCCC
>JAAXIW010000268.1 GCA_012270135.1 Brevundimonas sp.
ACGACGGCAGCTACGACCTGCTGCTGTCGACCACGATCGTCGAGTCGGGGCTGGACGTGCCGACGGCGAACACCCTGATCGTGCACAAGGCCGACATGTTCGGCCTGGCCCAGCTGCACCAGATCCGGGGGCGGATCGGACGGGCCAAGGCGCGGGCCTTCGCCTATCTGACCACCCCTCCCGAGAAGCCGATGAGCCTGTCGGCCGAGCGCCGGCTTCAGGTGCTGCAGTCGCTGGACAACCTCGGGGCCGGCTTCCAGCTGGCCAGCCACGACCTCGACCAGCGCGGCGGCGGCAACCTGCTGGGCGACGAGCAGTCGGGCCATATCCGCGAGGTCGGGGTCGAGCTCTACCAGCAGATGCTGGAGGACGCGGTCGCCGAACTGCGCCAGGCGGGCGAAGGCGGCGGAGTCGTCGATCGCGGCTGGTCGCCGGCCATCAACGTCGGCGCCGCGGTGCTGATCCCCGAGGACTATGTGCCGGACCTGAACGTGCGGCTGAGCCTGTACCGGCGCCTGTCGGACGCCGAGAACACCGAGAGCCGCGAGGCGCTGGCGGCCGAACTGATCGACCGCTTCGGCCCGCTGCCGGACGAGGCGAAACAGCTGCTGCGCATCGTCGGCATCAAGGCCAACTGCAAGACGGCCTGCGTCGAGCGCATCGCCATCGGGCCCAAGGGCGCGGTGCTGACCCTGCGCGACAACAGCTTCCCCAACCCTGCGGGGCTGGTCGGCCTGATCCAGAAGAACCACGCCTTCTGGAAGATCCGGCCGGACCAGAAGATCGTGGTCAAGGGCGACTGGGACACGCCGGAGGACCGGCTGAAGGTGGCCGAGCGGATCACCGCCGATCTGGCCCGCGTGGCGAGCGCGGCCTAGCAGCCCGGCGCGACCGACTCGAACCGCTCGTCCCACCACGCCTGCCAGCGCGCCTGCAGGTCGGCCAGAGCGGCGTCGGACAGGCCGTAGGTGGTCAGGGTCAGCATGGTGAAGCCGCGCGGCTTCTTGTCGGTCGGCGGCTGATCCACGACGACCAGCAGGCCGTCGCCCCAGGCGTCGACGGTGACGCCGATCTGATGGCGGGCGGTGAACCAGACCTGCCCGGCGGCGTGCTCGGGACCGAGCGGACCGGTCCAGGGCTCGCCGTCCGCTGGCGCCGCGTCCAGCCCCAGCAGCGACCGGCCCAGCCGGTCTTCGCGCGGCGGGCCGGAGAAGAAGATCGTGCGGCGCGGCTTGAGGCCGTGCCTGGCGAAGGCGAAGGCCAGTTGCCAGGTGAAGGAAATCCAGCCCTCGATCATGCCGTCGAAGACGTCGGACCAGTCGCCCGCGGGAGCGGAACGGACGACCCTGACAAGGCTCGTGTCGCCGCGCGCCTCGACCTCGTAGCGGTCGTTGACGCCGACGAAGGTGACGGTGCGGGTCGCCTCATCCGCGGCGGCGTGGGTGACGAAGATGAAGTCGATCTCGTCCTTCAGGGTGTCGGCGTCCCAGCCGAACCAGTCCTTGATCTTCGCCGGATCGCGCAGGGCGTCCCAGACCGCGTCGGCGGGCGCGGGAACGGTGACCTCGACAAGGACGTGGTCCTCCATGGGCTTTTCGGCTTCGGTCATCGAGGTCAGTTCCTTGTCGGCGTGGATCTGGCGACCGCCGGATGGGCGGCGGCGGTGAGGCGGTAGCGGCGGCCCCGGGGCGCCGAGTATTTGCGGGCGAGGGCGGCCACGGCGGCGCTGACCTCGTCGGTGAAGGCGTCGAAATCAGCGGGGGTGGCGAAGGTGAGATCAGCCTCGACCGTCAGGGTCAGCAGGCGAGCGCCCTCGGCGGCGGCGTCCTGGCGCATGCGGGCGACATCGCGGACGATGGTCGAGGCGGTGGAGATCAGATGGTCGGCGGCATGGCGGTCCTGGGCCTCGACGGCGCCGGGATCGGACGGCGCCTGCATCAGGGCCGGGTCGAGGACATGGTCCCGGGCGGCGACGAACAGACGTTCGGTGAAACCGCGCTTGCGGCGTTCGCCCGCGGGCTGGACCAGACCGGCGCCCTCCAGGGCGCGCAGGTGATAGCCGATCTTCTGGCGGGGCATGTCGAGCTGCTCCGCGAGGCCTGCCGCCGAGGCCGGTTCGGCGAGAGCCGTCAGGATGCGGCGCCGGATCGGCGCCAGCGCCAGCAGGGCGGTGTCGAGGTCGTCGAGCAGGGCTGAGGGTCGAGCCGTCATGACCCGGACCGTGCATTAGACAAATATGTTTGTCAAATGGCGGCGGACGTGGCCCGGATATCCGCCGAGGCGCGCTCCAGCACCGCCGCGGGAGATTCGCCGGGCGCGACTTCGGCCACCCCGACCTCGAACTCGACCACGAAGGGCGAGCGGTCGGGACCGGCGTCAAAGGCCGTGCAGCCGATCACGGCGGCGATGCGGTCCGCCGCGATACGGCCGGCCGCCCCACGGGTCGCCGGAAAGGCAAGGGCGAAGACGTCCGGCGACAGCCGCGCGGCCGTGTCCTCCGTCCGGATCAGACGGGACACCATGGCCCCGATCTGGGGCAGGGCGCGGTCCAGCCATCCGTCCTTGCGGGCCTCGACGACCGGCGGCGTGTCCGAAACACGCAGAACGACGACCGAGAGAGGACGGCGACGCTGACGGGCGCCCTCGGCGACCCGCGCCAGGTGGCTGGCGAATAGTTCGGGGGTGAACAGGCCGGTGGCCGGATCGGTCAGGCCAGAGCCGCGCGCGCTCTCCAGCGACCGGCGGATCGCGACATGCCGCCGATGATGACGAGCGAGGGCGACAATGCGCTCGGCGGTCTCTTCCTCGGGGGTGTCCGCGGCGGCGACGTCGGCGAAGCCGCGATTGTACAGCTCGGACAGGTTGATCTCGCCGGAACCGCGAAGATAGAGCACCGCCGGGATGTGGTAGAGGCGGGTGTTGCGCTTCATGCCCGAGGCGATCGACAGGGCCGGGGCGTGGTCCTCGGCGCCCCACAGCACGGCGGCGTCGAACGGCCGCTCGTGCAGATAGTCGAAGGCCGTATAAGGCGTCGGCGCGGCGACCACCTCGCAGCCCAGGGACGCCAGGGCGTTCGACAGGGCGAGGAAATGCCGGTCGGGCTTGCCCGCGGCCAGGACCCGGAGCGGGCTGGCGTCGATCTCGCCGGTCGGCAGGGGCTCGCCCCGGGCCGCGAAGGTGGCCTCGCGCAGGGTGACTTCTTCCTCGGCGATCGCGGCGCGGGCGAGGTTTTCGAGACGGAGCGCCGCCTGGGCCGCGTGCGGCGCGGCGGACATGGCGATATCCGCAAGCCCGGGCTCCCAGTCCAAGGCGCCGGGTCCGATGGCCATGATGGGCAGGCGGCGCGGCGAGACGGTCTGGCGCAGGGCGGCGACGCCCCCGGCCGCGTCCTGGATCCGCGCGTCGAGGATCACGGTCTCGAGCGGCCAGTCGATCAGCACCTGCACCGCGCCGGCCAGCGACCGCGCCGTGACCGTTCGCCAGCCCAGCGCGTCCAGTCCCTGGCACAGGGACCCGATCAGGTCGTCATCAGGGGCGACGACCAGAATGCGCGGATCGGAAGTCAAGGCGATGTCTCCGGCGGCCCCCCACCCGGGCCGCGATCTCATGGCGGCGGACCATAGCGAGGGTCGGCCTCGCGAGGCAACCGGCGCCGTCCTCCTTTCCCCCGCCGCGAATTGCGTTAAAGGGACGGCTTCGGGGGCGGGTCAGGATAACGGATTGCAGGCCAGCAAGGACATAGAGGACGCCGTGCGTTGGGCGACGCCCGCGCTGTGGGGACGCCTGGCGGTCAAGGCGTTCTCGCGGAGCTGGGGCCGGGACGTCATGCTCTACACGGGCGGGGTGTCGTTCTTCGCCCTGCTGGCCGTCTTCCCCGCCATCGCCATCCTGATCGGCTTCTACAAGGCGGTGCTGTCAATCAGCCAGGTCAGCGAACAGGCCGCGGCGCTGGCCGATGTGATGCCGCACGCGGCCCGGGCCATTTTCATGACCGAGATCGACCGGCTGGCGAACGCCTCGGCGCGGACGGTTTCGACCCAGAGCGCCTTCGCCCTGATCATCGGTGGCTATGCGGCGCACCGTGGATTCAAGGCGTTGCTGGCCGGACTTAATCTCATTCATGATGAGAGCGAACCGCACGGCTTCCTGAAATTCAACCTGCTGGCCTTCTTCGTGGCGCTGTTCGCCTTCGCCCTGTTCACCGTCGTGTCGGGCGCCGTGGTGACCTCGAGGCTGCTCGCCCACACCGGGCCCGGCGCGGCCGAGGGCGCGGGCGGTTCGGCCCTCGTGGGGCTGTGGCCCGCCATCGGTCTCGTGGTCGGACTGACCATGCTCTACCGGTACGCCATGTCGCACCGGACGCCCGTGGCCTGGTTCCCGGCCATCGTCGGCGGGGTTCTGGCGACGGTGATGTCGACCGTCTCGTCCTGGCTATGCGCCATCTATGTCGAGCAACTGGCGCCGCTTGGGGCGACGTACGGCTCGGTCGGCGCCATCGTGGTGCTGCTGATCTGGCTGTCGTGGAACGTCAACGCGATCTTCTACGGCGGGGCCTTCGCGACCGAGATGGAGATCGTCCAGCGCTCGATGGACGCCCCCGAGCTGGAGCCGGCCGATCCGCTGCCGGACTCCGTGGTCAGCCTGTCGGAGCGGCGGGCGTCTCGACCTCGATAGTCAGGACGCCGTCCGCCTCCGCGATCGAAACCACGCGTCCGCCAACGCCGGCCATCAGGTGCGGCACGTCGAGGCGGGCCATCGGATCGGTGGCCAGCAGCGTCAGCCGGGTCTCCGGGGCGGCGCCCCGCATGGCCTTCTGAAGCCTGAGGCTCGGGGTCGGGCAGCGATGGCCGCGGGCGTCGACGATCATGCGCCGATCCGGTCCAGCAGCAGGCCGAGGGCCACGCGGACGCTGTCGAGCCTGACCGCCTCCCGGCCGATGTCGCCGAAGCGATGTTCAACATGGACGAGGCCGCCGGGACCGGCCGCCGCGAAATGCACCAGACCGACGGGCTTGTCCGCCGAGCCGCCGCCGGGCCCCGCGATCCCCGTGACCGCGCCCGAGCCCCGCGCCGCTGCACGGGCGGGGGCGCCGTCCGCCCTGGCCCGGGCCACCGGTTCGGAGACGGCGCCGTTTCGATCGATCAGGTCCGCGGGAACGCCGAGCATCTCGCTTTTGGCGGCGTTGCTGTAGGTCACGAAGCCGCGCTCGACCACGGCCGAGGATCCCGCCACAACCGTCAGGGCTCCCGTCACGAGACCGCCGGTGCAGCTCTCGGCGGCGGCGACGGTGAGGCCGCGCGCCGTGGCGGTCTCGACGACCCGGCGGGCGAGGCTTTCGATATCGTCAGGAAACATCAAACGGGGCCTTCCGAAGCGGCGGCGAGTCGGTTCAGGGTGGCGATATGCGCCAGAGCGGCGCCAGCATACGGGGCGGGCATGAGCGACACCACTGGCGACTCCGGCGTCCCGGTGCGGCCCGCCGACCGACTGACCCCCCTGCTGTTCGCGGCGGCCATCTTCACCTCCGCCTCGCTGGTCTTCGTGGTCCAGCCGATGGTCACCAAGCTGGTCCTGCCGATGCTCGGCGGATCGCCGGCGGTGTGGAACACGGCGATGGTGTTCTTCCAGGCCGCGCTGCTGGGCGGCTATCTGTATGCGCACCTGCTGCAGAGGATCGCCTCGATCAAGCTCCAGGTGGCGATGCATCTGGCGCTTCTGCTGATCGCGGCCCTGTTCCTGCCGCTGCGGATCAACGGCTGGCTCGGCGATCCTGATCCGACGGCCCCGATCGCCTGGCTGCTGGCGACGCTGGCCCTGTCGGTCGGCGCGCCCTTCGCCGTCCTGTCCGCCACCGCCCCCCTTCTGCAGGCCTGGTTCGCACGCGTGCGAGCCGGATATCCGGACGGCAAGAACCCCTACGTCCTCTATGCTGCGTCCAATCTCGGCAGCTTCCTCGCGCTGCTGTCCTATCCCTTCCTGATTGAGCCGCTGACCAATCTGTTCGGTCAGAGGATGGGCTGGACCGGCGGCTACGGGACATTCGTGCTGATGGTGGCCGCGCTCGCCTTCGTGGTCTGGAGCCGTCGCATCGACCGCGCCGCGGAGCCCGCGCAACTGGCCGTGACGCCGCCGATCCCATGGCGCGAGAAGGGCGTACTGGTCCTGCTGGCCGCGGCGCCCTCCAGCCTGATGCTGGGGGTGACCGCCCACCTGTCCACCGACGTGGCCTCGGCGCCCTTCCTCTGGGTCATCCCGCTGGCGCTGTATCTGCTGACCTTCGTCATCGCCTTCCAGAGCCGGCCGTGGATCCCGCTTCCGGTCACCCTGGTGATCCAGGCGGCGCTCGGCGCCCTGGTCGTCCTCTTCGTGGCCTTCCGCACCCTGGATATCCGGGTCGCCTTCGTCCTGCACATCGTCGCCTTCTTCTTCGCGGCCCTGATGTGTCACCAGATGCTGGCCAGGCGCCGGCCGCCACCAGACCGGCTGACCGAATTCTACCTGCTGCTGTCGGTCGGCGGCGTGGTCGGCGGCGCCTTCACCGCCCTGGTGGCGCCGGTGATCTTCAATCTGGTGTGGGAATATCCGCTGGTGCTGGTGCTCGTCGGCCTGGCCCGGCCGTGGGACCGTCGACGGCTGCGCGGCGAGGAGATCGGGGCCCTGATCGCGGTCGCGGTCCTGGCCGCCGGCGTCGCGGCCCTGTCGTGGTGGATGACCGCCGATCCGGACGCCTGGGCGGCGCTGTGGCGCGTCCTGCCGCTGTTCCCGCTGCAGAGCCTGTGCATGGTGATCCTCGGACCGGCGGTGATCTGCGCCTTCCTGCTGCGCGACCGCGCCCAGGCGTTCACCGCCGCCCTGCTGATGATCGGCCTGTCCGCCCAGTTCGTGACCCGCGGCTATGAGGACAGCTACGCCGAACGCAGCTTCTTCGGGGTCATGCGGGTGGCGGTCCAGCAGGACGACCGGCTCGGCGGCGACATCCACATCCTGACGCACGGGACCACATGGCACGGCGCCCAGGCCCGGGATCCGCGCCATGACTGCCAGCCGGCGCTGTACTACCACCCGCTGACGCCGATCGGGCAGTCGGCGGAGATCATCCAGGCCCGGGGGCCGGCGCGGATCGGCGTGGTCGGGCAGGGGGCCGGAACCATGGCCACCTACAAGCGCGCGCAGGACTCGCTGACCTTCTTCGAGATCGATCCGATGGTCGACCGGATGTCGCGGGACCCGCGCTGGTTCACCTATATCTCGGACTGCGCGGTGGGCGAGGTCGGCACCGTGCTGGGCGACGCCCGGCTGACGCTGGAGGACCAGCCGGCGGGAAGCTACGACCTGCTGATCATCGACGCCTTCTCGTCGGACGCCGTGCCGACCCATCTGCTGACGGTCGAGGCGATCGACGGCTATCTGCGGCTTCTCAAGCCGGACGGCGTGGTGCTGCTGCACCTGTCGAACCGCAACCTCGAGATCGTTCTGCCGACGATCGCGGCCGCGAAGGCGCTGGGCCGCCCGGCTCTTCACGGCCTCTATGTCGAGGACGATTCGATGCCGATGATGGCTATCGCCTCGACCGAGGCCGTGGTGATCTCGCCGACCGGGCGGGGCCTGGCCGATTTCCGCGGCAAGCCGAACTGGCGCGAGGTTCCCGAGACGGATGTGCGGCCATGGACCGACGACTACGTCAACATGGTCGGGGCGTTGTGGCGGTCGTTCCGGCCGCCGCCCGAGCGTCCCTAGCCGGGCAGGTCGATGGTCGCCACGGCCTGGGCGGCGAGGCCCTCGCCCCGGCCGGTGAAGCCCAGGGCCTCGGTGGTGGTCGCCTTGACGCTGACGGCGTCGAGCGGCAGCGACAGCAGGGCGGCGAGGCGTTCGCGCATGGCCTGGCGATGCGGCTTCACCCTGGGCTGTTCGCATATCAGGGTGACGTCGACGTTGATCAGCCGGCCGCCGCGCGCCTGCATCCGCTCGACCGCGTGAACCAGAAACCGGTCCGACGAGGCGCCCTTCCACTGCGGGTCGGTCGGAGGGAAATGGTCGCCGATGTCGCCGTCGCCCATGGCGCCCAGAATGGCGTCGGTCAGGGCGTGCAGGCCGGCGTCTGCGTCCGAATGGCCGATGAGGGTCTGGTCGTGGGCGATCTCGACCCCGCACAGCCAGACCGAAGAGCCCGGCCCCCAGCGATGCACGTCGAAGCCCTGGCCAACGCGGGTCCGGCGGGGGATCAGGGCCTCGGCGATGGCGATGTGCTCGGGGTTGGTGAGGGTCATCAGGCGGGTATCGCGCTCGACGATGCGGACGCGGCCGCCGGCGCGCTGGACCACGGTGGCCTCGTCGGTGGCGGCTTCGTCGTCAGGCCAGGCGGCGTAGGCGTCCAGCAGCGTTCTCATGCGGAATGCCTGTGGCGTCTGGGCGCGCCAGAGCCGCTCGCGGTCAACGGAGCCGGCGACCAGACCGTCGTCGGCGCGGCGCAGGCTGTCGGCGACGGGCAGGGCGGGCAAGGCGCCGTCGGCGTGGTCAAGGGCGCGCAGACAGCGTTCGATGACAGCACGGCCTAGAAATGGTCGGGCGGCGTCATGGACCAACACGGGCCGGTCGCCTCGCTGGTTCAGACCCGTCAGACCGCTGCGAACGGACGCCGCGCGGTCCGCCCCGCCATGGGTGGTGAGCCAACGGTCGAGGCCATCAAGCGCCCGCAAGGCTTCAGCCTCGTCGTCGGGAGCGACCACGACAACGACGCACTCCGCCCCCCCGTCCAGCAAAGCCTCGACCGACCAGCGGATCACCGGCTTGCCGCCCAGCGGCCGCCACTGCTTGGCCCCGCCGGCGCGCGAACCGGATCCGGCGGCGACCACGATGGCGTCGAAGGCGGGGAGGGGCGATGTCATCCCGGCCTTCTAATCGCCGCCGTCGTGCTTGACGAGGGCGGCCGAAGCGGCGGTAAGGGGCCGATGGCGACTGGCGTGCAGATCGGCGACGTGTGGGTGCCCGGACGGGTGCTGACCGCGCCCATGACCGGGATCACTGACCTGCCGTTCCGGCGGCTGGCCTCCCGGCTGGGCGCGGCCTATGTGGCCACCGAAATGGTCGCCGCCGCCGAACTGGCGCGGGCGCGGCCCGACGTGGTGCGGCGGGCGGCGGTGGGCGAGGGGCTGCCGTTGACGGTGATCCAGCTGGTCGGGCGCGATCCGGCGGCCATGGCGGAGGGCGCGCGCATGGCAGAGCGCGCCGGAGCCGACATCGTCGACCTGAATTTTGGCTGTCCGGCCAAGGAGGTCACCGGCTCGGCCTGCGGCTCGGCCCTGATGCGGACGCCGGACCTGGCCTGCCGGCTGATCGAGGCGGCGGTCGAGGCGACGTCGCGACCGGTCACGGTCAAGATGCGGCTGGGCTGGGATGACGCCAGCCGCAACGCGGCGGAACTGGCGCGCCGGGCCGAGGCGCTCGGCGTCAGGGCCGTGACGGTGCACGGCCGCACGCGGCAGCAGTTCTATACCGGCGTGGCCGACTGGCGCGCCGTGGGCGAGGTGAAGGCGGCGGTCGGCGTGCCGGTGATCGTCAACGGCGACATCGTCACGGCCGAGGATGCGCGGGCGGCGCTGGAGCAGTCGGGCGCGGACGCGCTGATGCTGGGACGCGGCGTCTACGGGCGGCCGTGGCTGGCGGCCCATCTGGAGCGGGCCCTGGCCGACGGGACGGCGCCGGAGGAGCCGGGCGTGGAGGCGCGGCTGGCGATCGTCGTCGAGCATCTACGCGCCTCCGTGGCCTTCTACGGCATGCCGCTGGGACTGAAGATGTTCCGAAAGCACCTCGGCTGGTACGTCGAACAGGCCCCCTGGCCGGTCGATCCGCTGGAGCGCCGTGCGGCCAAGGCGCGTCTGTGCCGGCTGGAGACGCCCGAGCAGGTCGAGGCGGCGCTGGCCGAGCTGTGGCACGCACTGACACATTCCGGCAACTCAGCTGTTGATATCGGGCCACAGTTCGCCGAAGCTGGAGCGGTATGACGGACACGCCCTCCACGCCTTCCGGACCCGACGCCGCCCCGCAACGGGGACCGGCGCGCTGGTTCGCCGGCTGGTCCGAGGAGCGTCGGCGCAACACCTTCCTGATCGCCTATACCGTCGCCTTCCTGATCACCGTCGCCGCCATCTGGCTGGTCGCCGTCGCGCCCGGCTCCAGCGGCGAGGGCGCGCGGGCCATGGCCAGCCAGGTCGTCCTGGTCATCCTGGCGGTGAATCTCGTGCTGATGGCAGGCCTGGCTCTGGTGGTGGGCCGACGCGTCTTCCGCCTGTTCAAGCA
>JAAXIW010000305.1 GCA_012270135.1 Brevundimonas sp.
CCCTCTAGGCTCTCCGGGCGGGCGCTCGACCCCGCCGACCTCGCCGCCGGGTATGTCGCCCCGATGATGCTCGGCCAGGGCTCGACCGACATCCAGACCACCGTCGTCGACGCCCGCGCCCTCGCCGCCGCGCAGCCGGACGCCCATCTGGTCATCTGGGAGGGCGTCAACCACCTGCTCAAGATCGCCCCCGCCGACCGCGCCGCCAACATCGCCACCTACGGCGACCCCGACCTGCCCCTGGCCCCCGGCGTCGTCGACGATGTGGCCGGGTTCATTCTGGCGGACCGCTAGGCCAGCGTCTCCTGGAACCGCACCGGCCGGCCGTGGGCCGTCCCGATCAGTTCGCCGTCCTTCATCACCACCCGACCGCGCACGATGGTGCCCATGGCCTTGCCGGTGCACTCCATCCCGTCGAACGGGGTCCAGCCCGAGCGGGTCGCCATGTCCTCGTGCTTCAGGACATGCTTCGCCTTCAGGTCCACGATGGTCAGGTCGGCGTCATAGCCCTCGGCCATCCGCCCCTTGCCGGCGATGCCGAACACCCGGTTGGCCCCGTGGCTGGTCAGGTCGATGAATCGGTCCAGCGTCAGCCGCCCGTTGGCCACATGGGTCAGCATCACCGGCACCAGGGTCTGCACCCCCGGCATGCCCGACGGCGACGCCGGATAGGGCCGGGCCTTCTCCTCCAGCGTATGCGGCGCGTGGTCCGAGCCCAGCACGTCCGCGACGCCCTGCTCGATCCCCCGCCACAGGCCGGCGATATGGTAGTTGTTGCGGATCGGCGGGTTCATCTGCGCCAGCCCCTTGAGCCGGTCATAGGCCTCGTCGCCGTCCAGCGTCAGATGCTGCGGCGTCAGCTCCATCGTCGCGACATCCTTCTGGGTCGCCAGGAACTCGACCTCCTCCGCCGTCGTCACGTGCAGCACATGGATGCGCGCTCCGGTCTCCCGCGCCAGCCGCACCAGCCGCCGCGTCGACATGATGGCGCTCTCCGGATCGCGCACCTCCGGATGGCTGGTCCAGTCGCCCGTCCGCGCCAGCGGCCGCCGTTCGACCAGCCGGTATTCGTCCTCGGAATGGAAGGTGGCCCGCCGCTTCACATGGCGCAGCACCTCGCGCACCCCGTCGTCGTCGGCGACCAGCAGCGTCCCGGTCGAGGCCCCCATGAACACCTTGACCCCGCAGCAGCCGGGCAGCCGCTCCAGCTCGCCGAGGAACCGGGCATTTTCGTGCGTGCCGCCGATGTAGAAGGCGTGGTCGGTCCACATCCGGTCCCGCGCCCGCTCCAGCTTGTCGGCCAGGGTGTCGGGATCGGTCGTGTTCGGCTCGGTATTCGGCATCTCGAACACGGCGGTCACCCCGCCCAGCGCCGCCGCGCGGGACCCGGTCTCGAGATCTTCCTTCCACTCCAGCCCCGGCTCGCGGAAATGCACTTGGGTGTCGATCACCCCCGGCAGGACCGTCAGCCCCGCCGCGTCGACCGTCTCCCCGGCGCTGGCCTGCGACAGATCCCCGACGAAGGCGATCTTGCCGTCGATCACACCGACGTCGGCCATCCCCCGGCCGGCATGGTTGGCCACTTCGCCGCCACGGACGATCAGGTCGTAAGTCTGGGTCATGGCCCGGCCCTATACCCGCTCGGCCAGCACCTTGCGAGCCGCCTTCAGCACCCGGTCGGCCGGCAGGTCGTTCATATGCTCGATGGCCTGGTCCAGACGGGGGTCGATCTTGCGGTATTCGTCGACCGAGCGCGGCCCGCGCACAGCCACCCCGCCCCACGGCCCCCGTTCGGCCTCGTCCGACGGCCCGAAGGCGGCCACCACCGGCGTCCCGGACGCCACCGCCAGGTCGGTCCACAGCGAGTCTCCGCCGAGGTAGAGGTCGCAGCGCCCGATCGCCGCCACAGCCTGCAGCGGGCTCAGCCGGCCCTGCAGCTCGATGGTGCGGTGGCGCGGCAGGGCCAGCCGGATGGTGTGGGCCGCATCGCGGTCGGAGTCCGTCCGCGCCACCAGCACACGGCCGGCCTCCAGCGGGCCGCCGTCGCCGCGACGGGTGGCGG
>JAAXIW010000264.1 GCA_012270135.1 Brevundimonas sp.
CCTTCTTCGTCGACGCGGACGTCAAGGCGACGACGCAGCTCGACAGCGTCACCGCCCTGGTCGACGCGAAACACGTCATGGCCCGGCTGGACGACTCGAAGGAGGCGCGGGAACAGGTCGCCTTCGCCGACCGCATCATCCTTAACAAGGTCGATCTGGCCTCCGACATCGAACTGGCCGAGGTCGAGCGCCGGCTGCGCAAGCTGAATCCGCTGGCCCCCATCACCCGCGCCGAACGCGCCGACGTGCCTCTGGATCAGGTGCTGGGCCTCGGCGGCTTCGATCTCGAACGCATCCTCGACATCAATCCGCAATTCGCCAACCCCGCCCACGGCGAGGAAGGCCACGTCCACGACGAGCGCTGCGGCCACGACCACGATCATCACGCCCACCAGCACGAGCACGCCCATGCTTCCGGCGCGAGGGGGCACGCTCACGAGGACGACATCAAGGGCATTTCCCTGTCGCTCGACCGGCCGATGGACGGGACCAAATTCACCGCCTGGCTCGACCGGCTGCTGGGCGAGCAGGGCCAGAACATCCTGCGCGCCAAGGGCATCATCGACGTCGCGGGCGAGGATCGCCGCCTGGTCTTCCAGGCCGTCCACATGATCCTCGAGGGCGAACTTCAGAAGCCGTGGGGCTCGATCGAGCGCCGCTGGTCGCGCGCCGTCTTCATCGGCCGCGATCTCGACGAGGCCGAACTGCGCAAGGGCTTCGAGGCCTGCGCGGCATTACGGGTGCGGTCGACCCGACGCTCGAGGCGATGGCGGCGTTCCGCGATCTGCCGCTCGACCGGCCGATCGCCATGCTGAACCTGCTGCGTTTTCGCGAGCGCGCCGCCTACGCCCCGGATGTCGACGCGACCCTGTCCCGCGACCTCAGCGGAGCCGAGGCCTACGCCGCCTATGGCCGGGCCGCCGCGGCGCCGTTTGCCCGCGCCGGTGGCCGGCAGGTCTGGCTGGGAACGCCGCGACTGACGGTGATCGGTCCGGCTGACGGGGCATGGGATCTGGCCTTCATCGCCGAATATCCGTCGGGCGAGGCCTTCCTCGGCATGCTGCACGATCCCGAGTACCGGGCGGCGGTGGTCCATCGCCAGGCCGCGATCGCCGACTCCCGCCTGATCCGCTGCGACGCGCGGACGCCGGGCGCCGCCTTCGGAGCCGATCGATGAACCCGCCCCCCAAACCCCTGCCGGTGTCCGGACGCGAGGCGGTCCTGCGCTACGGACGGGCGGATTTCGACATCCTGCAGGGCGGAGACCACGTGCGCTGCGCCGTCTCGGGCAAACCCATCCCCCTCGACCGCCTCACCTACTGGAGCGCCGAGCTGCAGGAAGCCTACGCCAACGCCGAACTGATGACCCGCCGCTGGGTCGAGACCCATCCCCGGGGCTGATCCGCGACCGTTGACGCCGGCCCCGCGGCCTCTAAACCGACCTGATGAAAACCACCGCCTTCGACGCCCAGGTGACCGCCGCCCTGTTCGACCGGACCGGCGCCGTGTTCGCGCTCGGCGACGGCTCGGTGCGCTTCGAAGGCGGCGAGTTCAGCGCGGCCCATGACGGCGCCGTCCTGTGCGCCGCCGTCCACCCCTCGGGCGACGGCGTGGTCACCGGCGGCGACGACGGCCGGGTGATCTGGCACCGGCGCGGCGAGGCGGGCGTTCTGGCCACCGCGAAGGGCCAGTGGATCGACGCCATCGACGCCTCGGCCGAAAGCGGCCTGATCGCCTTCTCCGCCGGCAAGACCCTGTCGGTGATCGACGCGAAGGACGCCGGCTTCCGCCGTGACTTCGTCCATGAGCGCACCGTCTCCGGCGTCGCCTTCGAACCGAAGGGCCGACGCATCGCCACCTCGACCTATGGCGGCGCCGCCCTCTGGTTCGCGCGAATCGCCGACCAGAAGCCGACCGTCCTCAAATGGGCCGGATCGCACACCGGCGTGGTCTGGTCGCCCGACGGGGCCTTCGTCGTCACCGCCATGCAGGACAACCAGCTGCACGGCTGGCGCATCAAGGACCAGAAGAACCTGCGCATGGGCGGCTACCCGTCCAAGGTCCGCTCGATGGGCTTCCTCGCCAACGGTCAGCTGCTGGCGACCTCCGGCGCCCAGGGCGCGGTGCTGTGGCCGTTCATCGGCTCCAACGGTCCGATGGGCCGCGAAGCGACCGAGATCGGCTTCGACGAGGGCAGTCTCGTCGCCCTTGTGGCGTCGCAGCCGAAACACCCTGTGGTCGCCGCGGGTCTGAACGACGGCCGCGTCTGGTTCGCCCATCCGGCTGGGCAGGGACTGAACTTCCTCAAGGCGGAGAAGGGGGCGCCGATCACCGCCCTCGCCATGAGCCCGGATGGAAGCCGCGTGGCCTGGGCGGACGAGGACGGGCAGGCGGGGGTCGCCGACGACTGACCGACGCGGACGCTGTGCTGACAATCCGCGAAATTATAGTCGGATTGCGAGACGAATATTAAGCATTTTCAGGCGGGTAGCATTTTCTCGATGCGATCTTCCCGACCGAGGGCGGAACGGCCTCATACTGTGGGCCACGTCCCTCGATGGACGCGGGTCTTTGACATCTGAATCGTCCGGCTCCGCCGCAGGAGTCGCCCCGATGGGGCCAAGGCCTTGAATCACCCCGGCTCCGATATCGACTCTGTCGACTCTGACACACCGAATTTCCGGCGCCGACCCTGTCGACTCCGCCCCACCGTTTTTTCCTGCCCGCCGCCCCCTTGCCCCCGGCCCCGCTTCGGCTCCACCCTCGCCGAATGGCGAAACAGGCCCAGATCAGGAAGCGCCGACCGGTCCTTGCGGTCGTGCTGGGCCTCGCGGGCCTGTTCCTGATCTCGGTCCTCCTCCCTCGCGTCCTGCCGCCGCAGCCGACCTTCCTGATGGTCAGCCGCTCGCTGGAGGGCGAGGGCCTGTCCTACCGCTGGCGCTCCCTCGACGACATCTCGCCCCGGCTGGTCGAGGCGGTGATCGCCTCCGAGGACTCGACTTTCTGCGCTCACCGCGGATTCGACATGAAGGCCATCGAGAAGGCGCTCAAGGCCAATGAGAAGGGCGGCCGCATCCGGGGCGGGTCGACCATCAGCCAGCAGACCGCCAAGAACGTCTTTCTGTGGCCGGGCCGCGACTGGGTACGCAAGGGGCTGGAGGCCGGCTACACCGTCCTGATCGAGACGTTGTGGGGCAAGCGCCGGGTCATGGAGGTCTATCTCAACGTCGCCGAGTGGGCGCCCGGCGTCTACGGCGCCGAGGCGGCGGCCCGGCACTGGTTCGACAAGCCGGCCTCCGACCTCAGCCCGCGCGAGGCTGCGCGGCTGGCGGCCATCCTGCCCTCGCCCCGGCGCTATAACGCCTCGTCCCCCGGCCCCTACGTCCGGCGCCGGGCCTCGCGGCTCCAGGCCGCCATGGGCACGGTCCGCAACGACGGCCTCGCCGCCTGCGTCCTCGGTTAACCGTCAAGCTTGACCTGACGGCCCCGCTGGCCTCCCTTGCGCGCCGACAGGGCGGAGCAACCGCCCGCTACGAAACGCCCCGGGAGACCTCCATGAAACGCACCCTGATGACGGCCGCCGCCGCCTGCGCCCTGACCCTCGTCGCGGGCTGCGCCAGCCTCGGCATGGACCGGATCGAGACGCCGATGCCGGACGCCGCTCCCGCCGCGGCGCCGACCACAGCTGCCGCCGCCGTCGCCTTCGTCGCCGACGCGGAGGCGCGCCTCGCCGCCCTCAGCGAGGAGGCCGCCCGCATCCAGTGGACCCGGGCCACCAACATCACCCACGACACCATGTGGCTGGAGAGCCGGATCAACGCGGAATACACTGAACTGCAGGTCGAACTGGCCAACGGCGCCGCGGCCTTCAACGATGTCCAGGTACCCGCCGACGTCCGCCGCAAGCTGAACCTGCTGCGCCTCGGCATCGTCCTGCCGGCCCCGAACAAACCCGGCGCCGCGGCCGAACTGGCCGACATCACCACCCGCCTCGACTCGACCTATGCCACCGGCAAGTTCGAGTTCCAGGGGCGCCAGATCACGCTCGACGAGGCCACCATACTGATGGCCGAGTCTCGGGATCCCGCCGAACTGGAGGCGCTATACGAGGGCTGGCGCACCATCTCGCCCGTCATGGCCGATGACTACGCCCGCATGGTCGAGATCGCCAACGAGGGCGCACGCGAGCTCGGCTTCCCCGACACCGGCGCCATGTGGCGCGCCGGCTACGACATGGAGCCTGACGCCTTCGCGGCCGAGACCGACCGTCTGTGGGAACAGGTGAAGCCCTTCTACGAAAACCTGCACTGCTATGTGCGCAACCGGCTCAATGCGAAATACGGCGACGAGGTCCAGCCGGAAACCGGTCCGATCCGCGCCGACCTGCTCGGCAACATGTGGTCGCAGCAGTGGGGCAACATCTACGACGTCGTGGCCCCGACCACGGGCGGCGAGTCCAGCTACGACCTGACCCGCTTGCTGGTCGACAAGGGCTTCGACGCCGAGAAAATGGTCCGCACCGGCGAGAATTTCTACGTCTCGATGGGCCTCGATCCGCTGCCCCAGACCTTCTGGGAGCGGTCGATGATCACCCGGCCCGAGGGCCGCGAGGTGGTCTGCCACGCCTCGGCCTGGGACCTCGACAACGAGGAGGACATCCGCATCAAGATGTGCACCCAGGTCAACGGCGACGACTTCTACACCGTCCACCACGAGCTCGGGCACAACTACTACCAGCGGGCCTACAAGGATCAGCCGTTCCTGTTCAAGAACGGGGCGAACGACGGTTTCCACGAGGCGATCGGCGACTTCGTCGGCCTGTCGGCCCTGACCCCGACCTATCTGAACCAGATCGGTCTGCTCGACACCGTGCCGGGCGATGAGGAGGACATTCCTTTCCTGCTCAAGATGGCGCTCGACAAGATCGCCTTCCTGCCGTTCGGCCTGATGGTGGACCGCTGGCGCTGGGACGTGTTCGACGGCGAGACGAGCCCGGCGGAATACAACGAGGCCTGGACCGCCAACATGCTGCGCTATCAGGGTCTGGTCCCGCCGGGACCGCGTCCGGAGAACGCCTTCGATCCGGGCGCCAAATACCACATCCCGGGCAACACGCCGTACACCCGCTACTTCCTCGCCCCCATCTACCAGTTCCAGTTCCACCGCGCCGCTTGCGAACAGGCCGGCTGGACCGGCCCGCTGCACCGCTGCTCGATCTACGGCAACGAGGACGTCGGCGAGCGCTTCAACGCCATGATGGAGATGGGCCAGTCGCGCCCCTGGCCCGAGGCGATGCAGGCCTTCACCGGCCAGCGCGAAAACGACGCCTCGGCCATCGCCGCCTATTTCGCGCCGCTGGACGCCTGGCTCACCGAGCAGAACCGCGGCGAGGACTGCGGCTGGGAGGCCTGACCGCCACGGCAAGTCGGCCGTTAACTTTCGCTGTTGGGCCTTCTCTTAACCGGATTGGCCCAATCTCGGCTTCACGACCGTAGGCGGATTGCGCCTGTGGCGAAGGCGGCTGGGAACGGCGAATGGGGCTCAAGAGCTGGATTGACGGTGTTGCCGGCGGCGCGCGCGGCTTGGCGAAGCGCTTCGCCGGAGACGTGCGCGGCAATGTCGCCATGCTGTTCGGCCTCAGCCTGCCGGTGCTCATCCTCATGACCTTCGGCGGCGTCGACATCCACCGGATGTCGACCGTGCGGGTCAACCTCCAGGACGCTCTCGACGCTGCGGCGCTGGCGGCGGCCCGGTCGCCCTACACCACCAACGCCGACCTTCAGAGGGTTGGTCTCGCGGCGCTGAAAGCCAATCTGCAGGCCTATCCAAACGTCACCCTCGAGGAAGGTCAGACCAGCTTCGTCCTGACCGGCGACGATGTCGTGGTGGCCGATGCGCGTGTCCAGGTGAAGACCCTCGTCGCCAACATCTTCCTGCCGCCCTACGGCCAGTTGATGGACGACTACCTGCCGGTGGGCAGCCATTCCGAGGTGGACCGGTCGTCGCGAAACCTCGAGGTGTCGCTCGTTCTGGACGTCACGGGTTCGATGTCCGGCCAGCGCATCCTGGATCTCAAGCAGGCCGCCAAGGAACTGGTCGATATCGTCGTCCAGCCGGTTCAGACGCCGTACTACTCCAAGCTCGCTCTCGTGCCCTACTCGATGGGGGTGAACCTCGGTTCCAACGCAAACGCCGTACGAGGCACGCCGACCGGCTCGACCAATATCACGGGCGCCGTCATAAACTTCACCGGCTCGGAGAAGTCCATCTCCGCCGCGACCAAGGAGCGGCCGGTCGAGATCACCTCGTCAAACCACGGCTTCAATAACAACGACGTGGTCTGGATCACAGGCGCGTCGGGCATGACCCAGCTGAACAACAAGGCCTACCAGGTCAGGAACAAGACCTCCAATACGTTCGAACTCTATACCCTGAGCGGATATCGCGTGGACGGCCGTTACTGGGGCACCTACTCAGGCAACGCAAAGGTGCTCCGCTTCCACTACATCGACTCCTCTGTGTAGATCACGTCGATCGGCCAAGTCTTTACCATCAACCAGGACGTTCTCATCACCGGCGTGAACGGCATGACCCAGCTGAACAACGAAACCTACCTCGTCGGCAACGTCACCACCAATACCTTCACCATCGATCCCAACCTCGACGGACTCACGCCCTACACCTCCGGCGGCAAGGCCTGGTGCGCCCAGCAGGGCTGCACCTACTTCGCGTTCGAGAACATGTACGGCGATTTGCAGACGCACCAGATCAGCAACTGCGTGACAGAGCGCACCGGGACACAGGCCTATACCGACGCCTCGCCCTCCAGCTCCCGGGTCGGCCGCAGCTATCCCAGCGCTTCCAGCAATCCCTGCCTTGGCGCGACGATCCTGCCGCTCTCGAGCAACAAGAACACCCTGAAGAGCACGATCGACGGCTACAACGTCGAAGGCTCGACCGCCGGCCAGATCGGCATCGGGTGGGGCTGGTACATGGTCTCGCCGAACTTCAACTACCTCTGGCCGTCAAGTTCCGCCGCCAACTACAACACCGCCAAGACGCTGAAGGCCGTGATCATCATGACCGACGGTGAGTTCAATACGCCGTACTGCTCCGGAGTGATCTCCCGACAGGCCGGCAGCGGTTCGGGCAGCAACACCGGCAAGATCAATTGCGACGCCGACAACGGAGATCCCTTCGACCAGGGCAAGGCCATGTGTGCGGCGATGAAGAACCGGGGGGTGCTGGTCTATACGGTCGGCTTCCAGATCGAGCCTGGCGGCAACGCCGCGGACCTGCTCAGGACCTGCGCTTCCACCCCGGCCAACTTCTTCCTGCCCGCCAACGGCGGCGACCTGTCGGAGGCGTTCGCCGCCATCGGCCGCGACATCACCCAACTGCGAATTTCCAAGTAGACGCGGAGCGCTACCGGTAGCGCGCTCAGATCAGCCGGATTTCCTTGAGCCGCTCGGTCAGGAAGTCCTCGGCCATGATCGCCTTGCCGACGTAACGGTCGGGGTTCTCGTCCGACACCATGGCCGGCAGGGTTTCGATCACGAAATCCGGGTTGAAATGCAGGAAGAAGGGCGTCGAATAGCGGGCGAAGCTGGCCCGTTCCGGCGCGGGATTGATGACCCGGTGGCTGGTCGACGGCAGCACGTGATTGGTCAGCCGCTGCAGCATGTCGCCGATGTTGACGACCAGCGCCCCCGGCGGCGGCGCGACGTCCAGCCATTCGCCGTCCGCGTCCTTCAGCTGCAGCCCGGCCTCCTCGGCGCCCAGCAGCAGGGTGATGACGTTGATGTCCTCGTGCGCCCCGGCCCGCACGCCCGAGGCGCCGGCCGGCACGGGCGGATAATGCAGCATGCGCAGGATGCTGTTGCCCAGCTGAACCTTGTCCTCGAAGAAATCGTCGCCGAGCTCGAGATAGCGGGCGATGGCCCTCAGGATCTTGCGTCCTAGATCGTCCATGGCGGCGAACATCCCGTAGAGGTGCTCGCGAAAGCCCTCGACCTCGGTCGGCCAGACGTTGTCCCGCATGTATCGGCGATAAGGGTGCCCCTCCGGCAACTCGCGTCCGACGTGCCAGAATTCCTTCAGATCGACCGTCGCGGCGCCCTTGGCCGCCTCGACGCCGAAGGGGGTCAGGCCCCGGGCCCCGCCCGTGCCCGGCTGGTGGTACCGGCGCTTCACCTCCTCGGGCAGGGCGAAGAAGGCCTTGGCGTCATCCAGCGCCGCGTCGATCACCGTCTCGTCAAGCCCGTGATCGGCGATCACCGCGAAGCCGTAGCGCTTGAACGACGAGCCGAGCCTGTCGGCGAACGCCTGGAAGTCGGCGTCGTAGAGCGTCATCGACACCGGTTCGATCGCGCGCCGTGCGGGGGTGGAGTTCAGGCTGTCGGCCATGGGGACCTCAAATGGACATTCGGGCGTTTCCATACGCCCTGCGAGCCGATCTTGGCAAAGCGAGGGCGAGGGCCCCGGCGCACGAAGTCGCCGCGTGGCGGCGTTCACCCGCCATACATGCCGGAACCCTGACCGTAAGGCCGCGTTCCGCCGTCAACAGGAACTGGAAGGATCATTCCAATCATGCACGCCAAACTTATTCTCACGGGCATCAGCGTCGCCGCCCTGCTGGGCGCCTGCACCACCACCGACCCCTACAGCTCGCAGCCGCGTCGCAACAACACCGGCACCGGCGCCATCGCCGGCGCGGTCGGCGGCGCCCTGCTGGGCTATCTGACCAACACTTCCGATTCCGAGGAAGGCCGCAAGAACGCTCTGATCGGGGCCGGAATCGGCGCCCTCGGCGGCGCGGCGGTCGGCGCCTACATGGACCGCCAGCAGCGTGAGCTGGAAGCCGAGCTGTCGGGCTCCGGCGTAGGCGTGGCGCGCCAGGGCGACAACCTCGTCCTGCGCATGCCGTCGGATGTGACCTTCGCGTCCAACCAGTCGTCGATCAATCCGGCGTTCTACCCTGTCCTCGATGACGTCTCGGCGGTGCTGAACCGCTACGACCAGTCGATCGTCGACATCATCGGCCACGCCGATTCCGACGGGGCGGACGACTACAATCTGACCCTGTCGCGCCAACGGGCCTCGTCGGTGGCGCAGTATCTGGTCAACCGCAACGTCCTTCCGGACCGCCTCTACGTCGACGGCCGCGGCGAAAGCCAGCCGGTGGCCACCAACGCGACCGCCGCCGGCAAGGCCCAGAACCGGCGCGTGGAAATCCTCATCCGCCCCTTCCGGGGCTAGGCCCGCGCTCAGGCAGCGAGCCGCCCGGCGGCGAGCAGTGGCGCAGCAATGAAAGGCGGAGCTCCGGCTCCGCCTTTTTTGTGGTCGGACACCGTTCCGTGACTTGCGGCCGCGTCCTGCGGATGCAGGATGACGAACAGGGTTTCCACGGGGAGAAGCGCGTGCGTCCGGACCACGAATTCACCGATGGCGTCAGGCTCGGCGCGATTGCGGTTGTTTCGGCGGTGGTGACGGCGATGCTGGTGATCGGGGCGGGGCGGGCGTTTCTGCCCCAGGCGGAGGCTCAGGCCGACGACCGGACTCATCTGGTCCGCGCCTCCCTGCCCTGATCAGCCGCGCCCGATCGAGGTGTAGCGGAAACCGCGCGCCCGCATGTCCTCGGGTCGGTAGACGTTGCGAAGATCAACCATCACAGGCTGGCGCAGCAGGCGTTTCACCCGATTCAGATCGAGCGCCCGGAACTGGTCCCACTCGGTCAGAATCACCACGACATCGGCCCCCTCGACGGCGTCATAGGGTCCATCCTTGAATACGACGCCGGGCAGCAGATGCGCGGCCTCGGCCATGCCTTCGGGATCGAAGGCCTGGACCGTCGCGCCCATGGCCATGAGGGCGGGGGCCACGTCCAGCGAGGGCGCGTCGCGCATGTCGTCCGTGTTCGGTTTGAAGGTCAGTCCCAGAAGAGCGACGGTCTTGCCGGCCAGTTCACCGTCCAGGATCGCGGAAACCCGCGTCGCCATGGCCTTCTTGCGGGCGTCGTTGACCTCCACGGTCGTTTCGATCAGCCGCACCGGCGAGCCGGCGTCCACTGCGGTGCGGACCAGGGCGATGGTGTCCTTGGGAAAGCAGGATCCGCCATAGCCCGGTCCCGCGTGCAGGAATTTGGAACCGATCCGGTTATCCAGGCCGATGCCGCGCGCGACCTGCTGCACATCGGCGCCGACCTTCTCGCACAGGTCGGCCATCTCGTTGATGAAGGTGATCTTCATCGC
>JAAXIW010000272.1 GCA_012270135.1 Brevundimonas sp.
ATTACGGCATGTGCGGCCGCGCCTATTCGCCCCGCTTCCTGTTCACCTGGCCCAACAGCCGGATCAGCGTCATGGGCGGCGAACAGGCCGCCGCCGTCCTCGCCACCGTCCACCGCGACGCCGACAGCTGGACCCCGGAGGAGGCCGAGGCCTTCAAGGCCCCGATCCGCCAGAAATACGAGGACGAGGGCAATCCGTACCACGCCACCGCGAGGCTGTGGGACGACGGGGTGATCGACCCGGTCCAGACGCGGGACGTGCTCGGCCTCGCCATCAGCGCCAGCCTCAACGCCCCGATCCCGGAGACGACCTTCGGCGTGTTCAGGATGTGATCAGGCGGCGGGCTTCCGCAACACCTTCTCCATCGCCTTCCCCTTGCTCACCTCGTCGACCAGCTTGTCGAGGTGCCGCAGCTCGCGCATGAACGGGTCCTCGATCGCCTCGACCCGATAGCCGCAGATCACGCCGGTGATCAGAAACCGGTTCGGGTTCATCGCCGGCGCCCGGTCGAAGAATTCCTCGAACGTCGTCCCGTCGGCCAGCAGGGCCTCCAGCTGCGCCTGCGAATAGCCGGTCAGCCAGCGGATGACCTCGTCCACCTCGGCCCGACCCCGCCCCTTCTTCTCCGCCTTGGCGACGTAGTGGACATGGACGCTGGCCACGCTGGTCTTGCGGATCCGGTCCGCCGCGCTGGTCGCCATCTCGTCCCCTCCGTGTTCCGTTCGGCCCGCCGCGCGTTATATCCTCCCCGCAGCAGGAGACCATCATGGCCAGACCCACCGACGCCGACCTCAACGCCCTCGACGTCACCGATGCCGAGGCGGCGAAGATCAACGCCATCTCCCACCCGCTGCGCGCGGAGCCGGCGCCGGACGCCGACGACCGGCTGGGCCGTACCGAATCCACGCCCGACGGCGTCGTCTTCGTCCCCATCACCCGCCCGGCCAAACGCAACGCCTTCGACGCCGCCACCATCGCCGCCCTCTACGAGGCCTTCGAAACCCTGCACGGCGCCGACCATGTCCGCGTCGTCTTCGTGCGCGGCGCGGGCGGGACGTTCAGCGCCGGGGCCGATCTGGAGTGGATGCGCGACGCCGCCGACTGGTCCGAGAGCGACAACCGCGACGACGCCATGGGACTGGCGAAGATGCTGAAGGCCCTGCACGACGTCCCGGCCCTGACCGTGGCCCTGGTCGAGGGCGCGGCCATGGGCGGCGGGGCCGGCATCGTCGCCGCCTGCGCCATGGCCGTGGCGGTCAAGGGAACGAAATTCGCCTTCTCCGAGGTCAAGCTGGGCCTGATCCCGGCCACCATCGCCCCCTATGTGATCGAGGCCGTCGGGGCCCGCACCGCCCGCGCCCTGTTCATGACCGCCGACCTGTTCGACGCCGACGCCGCCCGCTCGTTCGGCCTGATCGGCCATGTCCTGCCCGACGCCGCCGCCATCGGCCCCTTCGTCTCGGAGTTCGTGCGAGGCCTCAAGGCCTGCGCCCCCGGCGCGATGGGCGACGCCAAGCGGCTGGTCCACGACGTCGCCCACCACAGGGTCGATCACGGCCTGATGGAGGACACCGCCCGCCGCATCGCCCACGCCCGCGTCTCCGCCGAAGGCCAGGAAGGCGTCCGCGCCTTCCTCGACAAGCGCAAACCCAACTGGGCGGAGTAGAGGCCGGCCGGGCCTGCCACCCCCGGTCCGCTGGTTCATCACAACGGCCACGACGAAGGGCGCAACGGACACGACGGCGGCGCGCCTGACCCGCTCCCCGCGGGCCCTGGCCCGCAATCGTGATGGCGTCGCCCTGAAGGTCGCCGCAGGCCCTCCGGCCCCGTCGTGCCCGTTGTGAATCCGTCGTGCCCGTTGTGATGAACCTCGGCTCCCCACCGCAATTGCTGCGCTGCAAGTTAATGCGCAGCCATCATACCTTCAGGAACTAACCCACTGTAATCCCAACACATCGCTTCCCGGTCAGCGTCCTGAACCCGCCCCATGGCGGGGCGGGTTCAGGATAGGGGCATCCCGTCGGTGGGGAGGGCGTCGGATCCACGTTCCTCGACGAC
>JAAXIW010000306.1 GCA_012270135.1 Brevundimonas sp.
GTCCAGCGCCATTCCTCGCCGAGGAAGCCGTCCAGCAGGAAACCGCCCTCGCTCGTCAGGGTGTCCGTCTGGCGACCAAGGGCCGCGGCGTCGTCCAGATAGCGGTAGACCAGCACGTCGTCGGCGAATGGCGAGAAGGGATTCCCGTCGGGAAGGGTCAGCCTCACGCCAGGCAGGCCGTTGAAGCTGCGGTTGCTCTCGTCCCTCAGGCTGGCGCTGAAGGTCACCGCGGTCTCGCTGTTGAGATCGGTCTTGATCGTGCCGCTGACTTCGGCCCGCTCGGTGGCGGACATCAGGGTGCGGTAGGCGCCCAGATCACCGGTGCGCGGGTCGCCATAGGCCGCCGCGAAATCGTTCAGGGTGAACCCGGCGGTCGGGACCGGGGCCACGGTCGCGACCTCGCCCACCTGGCCCGACAGCGCCGGATCGATCTCGTCCCCGAAAGGCAGGCCCGAGACGTTGCCGATCAGGTCATAGGGCGTCGAGCCCGGGTCGCGGATCAGATCGCGCTCGCTCTCGAACAGCGGCGTGGCGCGCTCGTATTCCAGCTCCATCGACCAGCGCTGCGCGCCGGAAATGCGCAGGAGGTTGGTCTCAAGCTCGTTGACGGTGCGACCGCCGGCGGTGGGCACGCGCCCCTCGACCTGGGCCGTGATCGAACGGAAATTGGCCTTCAGCACGAAATTCACCACGCGCTGGTCGGCGCGGTATCCGTATTCGAGCGCCACTTCCTCCGGAAGGATGTCGACCCGCTCGATCGCCTCGGGCGGGATGCCGGCGATCTCCCGGAAGCCCGAAATGCGCCGGCCGTTGACCAGCATGACCGGCTGCCCGCCAGATCCTCGCGAACTGCGGGTGACCGGCTCCAGGTAGGTCAGCAGCTCGGAGATGCTCGAGGCGCCGTAGGACTGGATATCCTCGGCGGACAGCGTCAGATCCGGCGGGATGTCGCTGTCGACACTGCCGCGCGGCCGCGTGGTCGACACGTTGACCGTGCCCAGGTCGACGGCGTTGGCCCGCTCTTCTTCGGTCAGGGTTGGCGGGGCGGGCTCCGGATCCTGCGCGGCCGCCGGTTCCGGCTCCGGTGCTTGCTGAGGCGGCGCCTCCTGCCGGGGCGGAGCGGCCGGAGTCGGCGCGGTCTGGATCGCGCCGGCCAGCAGGCCGGACAGGGCGGTGGTCACGAGAAGCATAAGACGTTCCGGAACGGGGAGGGACAACGCGTTGAACGTGCCGCTCCGGTATTTCCGTCGTGTTGCAGCGACGAAACCGGAAGTTGCGGCCCCGTTCGTGTCGCACATCGCGCCGGACGACGATCAATGAACTTTCGTTCAGGTTGGAGGCTTTCCGGGGGCGTGCCCCCGGAAGGTTCAGCCGACTTCCTTCAATACGCCTTCCAGGCCCTGCTCGCGGACCTTGCGATAGAGCGTCGAGCGGCCGATGCCGAGGCGGCGCGCGATCTCGGACATATGGCCGGCGTAGACCTCGATGGCGTGCTGGATCAGGTCGCGCTCGATTTCCTCCAGCGTCCGCAGATGGCCGCGCTCGTCGAGGATGCGGATCGGCGTGTCGGGCAGGGGGGGCAGGTCGACGCCCGACGACGCCGACGCCTCGTCCACGGTCTCGCGGTCTCCCTCGCCGTGTTCCGTCGGCAGGAAGGGAGCGGCGACGCCGGAGATGGCCGGGAAGTCGTGCGGCTGCAGGAAGGGCGAGTCCGACAGCACGATGGCGCGATAGACGGCGTTCTCCAGCTGGCGGACGTTGCCGGGCCAGTCGAAACCGGACAGCAGGGCCAGGGTCTCGGCCGCGCAGCCGGCGACGCGCTTGCCTTCCTCGACGTTGAATCGAGCCACGAAATGCTCGACCAGGGCCGGGATGTCCTCGCGCCGCTCGCGAAGGGCCGGGGCTTCGATCGGAAAGACGTTGAGCCGGTAGAACAGGTCCTCGCGGAAACGGCCGTCGCGCACCTGTTCCGCCAGGTCGCGGTTGGTGGCCGAGACGATCCGCACATCGACCTTGATCGACCGCTTTGAGCCGACCGGGTCGATCTCGCCCTCCTGCAGCGCGCGCAGCAGCTTGACCTGCATGTCCAGCGGCAGTTCGCCGATCTCGTCCAGGAACAGGGTGCCGCCATTGGCCTCGGCGAACTTGCCCGGATGCTTGTCGCTGGCCCCCGTGAAGGCTCCCTTCTCGTGGCCGAACAGGATCGACTCGACCAGGTTTACGGGCAGGGCGCCGCAGTTGACCGCCACGAACGGCTTGCCGGCGCGGTCCGAGGCGCCGTGAAGGGCGCGAGCGATGACTTCCTTGCCGACGCCGCTTTCGCCGGTGATCAGCACCGGAATGCCCGACTTGGCGGCGCGCAGGCCCAGCGACCTGACCATCCGCATCGGCGGGCTCTGGCCGACCAGATCATCGAACGAGGTCCGGCCCGAGACATGTTTCTTCAGCCGCCCGACCTCGGCGGTCAGCTGGGTCATCTGCAGGGCGTTGCGGACGCCGACCAGCAGGCGCTCGGCCGAGACCGGCTTGACGAAGAAGTCCTGGGCCCCGGCCTGCATGGCCTTCACCACGGCGTCGACCCCGCCCGAAGCGGTCAGCACGATCACCGGCGTCGTCACCCCCGCGGTGCGGATTTCGGCCAGCGCCTCCATGCCGCTCATGCCCGGCATGATCATGTCCAGCAGGACCACGTCGGCCCCGCCGCCCTTGGTCAGGCGGTCGATGGCCTCGCCGCCGGATTCGGCGTGGACCACGGCGTAGCCCTCGCGCTCCAGAACGGCCTGGGCGAGGCGGCGCTGGGTGGGGTCGTCATCGACGACGAGTACGGTGCGGCTCATTGTTCGGTCGCCCTTCATCATCACGTCAGGGGCCGGTCCTCGTTGGCCGGGACTGGCTCATTCCGGGACGGTTCTACGCCCGATAAGGTGAAGATCGGGTTGGGGGGCAGGGTGAGCGCAGGGTTAATGGCGCGCTCCGGCCGACGACGCTTGAATCCCCGCCGGTTCCGTGTATAGAGCGCGCCTTCTCCGTCGCAGCTTCGGCCGCGGCGGTCCTGTCCGAGAACTTCGGGGCGTGGGGGCCACCCATGCCGTAAATGCCAGAGAGCCCTCTGGCGCCGTGGGGAGATGGGGATGCAGACAACGCCAGACGCTCCGGTATCCGGAGGTCGGGGTTCGAGCTTCCTTCGGACAATACGACCGGCCTGAACGCATCGCGGCGACGCGGCGCGCCTTGGCCAATCCGTCGTCGGGAATAAGCCCGGCGGCGAATACCAGACTGGAGACCGCAATGGACCGCGCACAAAAAGCCGAGTCGATCGAGACGCTCAAGGGCGTCTTCGCCGACGCGGGCGCCGTGGTCGTGACCCACAACCTGGGTCTGACCGTTGCGGACATGGAAGACCTGCGTGGCCGCCTCCGCAAGGAAGGGGCCGCGTTCAAGGTGGTCAAGAACCGCCTGGCGCTCAAGGCGCTCGAAGCCGACGAAGGCAGCGACTACCACGGCCTGTTCAAGGGGCCCGTGGGCATCGCCTACGCCGACGACGCGGTGACGGCCGCCAAGATCACCGCCGAATACGCCAAGGCGAATGACAAGTTCATCGTCCTCGGCGGCTTCATGGGTGAAAAGGTTCTGGACGCGAAGGGCGTGGAGACTCTCTCCAAGCTGCCGTCGCTGGATCAGATCCGCGCCTCGCTGCTCGGCCTGCTCAACACTCCGGCGACCAAGATCGCCGGCGTCGTGCAAGCTCCGGCCGGCCAACTGGCCCGGGTGTTCAACGCCTACGCCACGAAGGACGCCGCGTAAGCGGACCGCCGACTTTCATCTCTGCAAACTCTCTCTGAACCCAAATCCTCCGAAGGAACCTACCCATGGCCGATCTCGCCAAAATCGTTGAAGACCTGTCGAACCTGACCGTTCTGGAAGCCGCCGAACTGTCCAAGCTGCTGGAAGAGAAGTGGGGCGTCAGCGCCGCTGCTCCGGTCGCCATGGCCATGCCGGCCGGCGGCGGCGCGGGCGGCGACGCCGCTCCGGCCGGTGAAGAGCAGACCGAGTTCACCGTCGTCCTGGTCGACGGCGGCGACAAGAAGATCAACGTCATCAAGGAAGTCCGCGGCGTCCGTTCGGACCTCGGCCTGAAGGAAGCCAAGGATCTGGTCGAAGGCGCTCCGCAGAACGTCGTCGAGAACGTCTCGAAGCAGCAGGCCGACGAAATCGCCAAGAAGCTGACGGAAGCCGGCGCCAAGGTGCAGGTCAAGTAAGAACGAAGCGTCCTTCGGGACCTACGTTGAGCGGGCCGGGGAGCGATCCCCGGCCCGTTTTGCTTGCGCACGGCATGGACAGCCGCCGCCGGTTGTGGCCCCCTGCGCCTCCAACGGGAGGGGCATCCATGAAATCCGGAATCGTCGTCGTCGCGGTCGCCGCGACCCTTGCGCTGGCCGCGGGCGATAACTTCGCCGCCGGCCGCGAACTGCCGCCGCCGCCGGGCCCGCCGTCGCCCCCGTCGCCGGAGCTGCCGATGACCGCCGCCAAGGCGCGGCTGATCATGGGCACGCTCTCCAACACCTGCATGGAACTGGCGACCATCAAATACGACATCCACGCCTGCGAGCTGAAGCAGGGCAAGCCGTCCGACGAGGCGGCCCTGCGCACCGAACTGCGCGACCTGCGCTGGAACCTGCAGAAGCTGACGCCCGACGAGGCCTCGGCCCAGTGCGCGGCGCAGACCACGGAACTGCGCAAGACGCCGAAACCGGCGGTGTGCTGGTAGAAGAGGCCTATCGCCGGCGCGGGGCGAAGATATCGGCCAGCCGGTCGCGGGTTCCGGCAATGCGGACCAGGCGCGGGTAGCGCAAGCCGCCGTGGTAATCGAAGCTGAGCGTTCGGAACTCGTCGCCGCGCTTGACCACCAGCGTGATCGGTTCACTGCCGCCCTTGGCGGCGGTCACCGCCTCGCGCAGGGCCTCGGCCGAAGCGACGCGGTTCCCCACGGCCACCAGCTCCCAGCCGTGGCCCAGTCCCTGTTCGAAGGCGAGACCACCCCAGCGCACGCTGGTGATGCGGTTTCCGCCTGCCAGGGTGAAGCCCAGCGAATACTGGAAGTCGCCGCCCCAGCCGCCCATCATCCGCTTCTCCAGCGGCGTCAGGGTGTCGACCCAGGTCAGCCGCCAGCCGGCCCGCTCGATCCCGTCCAGCGGCGCCTCGGCGTCCGGCCCAACCGCATCGAGCCGCGTCCGCAGGAAGGTCGCCCAGTCGTGGGGGTGGACCGCATTCAGGTGCTCGACGACGTCCTCGAACGTATAGGGCCGCGCCTCCCACACCCCGTCCTCGACGCCGTAGAAGGCCCTGGCGAAGTCATCCAGCGACTTCCGCTCCCGTGTCGCCTCGCGGATCAAGGTGTCGGCGTCCAGCCAGATCAGCAGAGCCTCGCGGTAATAGTCGCCGGTGCCCCGCATCCACGAGGACCAGGGATTGGATAGCCGGTAGCCGAGCAGGTTGTGATTGGTGGTGTCCTGCAACGCCCGCCATTGCCGGCCCGGCTGCTGGTCGTAGAAGCCCGCCACCTCGGCCAGGTTGATCACCGCCTCCTCGAACGTTCCCAGCCCGGAACGCGGGGTCAGGACGTCGCCCCAGTATTCCGTCTGCCCCTCATAGACCCACATCAGGCTGTTCTGGGTCGGGACGTTGAAATTCGGCACATATTCGTCGGACGGCCGCCGGAATTTGCCGTTCCAGCTGTGCACATACTCGTGCGGCAGCAGGCCGCGCGAGCCATAGGACGGCGTGCCTGTGCTGAAGAAGTTCACCGCGGCGGTGTTCTCGGACGACCGGTGATGCTCCAGCCCGATGCCGCCCAGTTTCGAGGTCAGGCCGAGCAGGAATTCGTAGCGGTCGAAATGGCGGGCGCCGAACAGGTAGTCGGCCTGGTCGACCAGTTCTTCGTACTTGGCGATCCATTCGGGCGTCGCCTCGATCGAGGCGGCGGTGTCCCCGACGAGGTTTAGATGCACCGGCGAGCGGCCGCCGGGATCGATGTCGATGCGACGATAGTGCTTGCCCGCGAACATCGGGCTGTCGGCCAGATGCTCCAGCGAGATCGGTGCGAAGGTCGCGAGGCCGTCCTCGCGCGAAACGGTGTCCAGCGCCACGCCATAGTTCCACCCCTCCGGCAGCAGCACCGACGGCGCGAAGGTGATCCGGTCGTGGTTGTAGCCCGCCGGATAGAGCAGGGCCTTCTCCCACTGCAGGTTTACGATCTCGTCGGTCATGACCACGCGCCAGGTCGAGTTGTCCGGCTGGGTCAGCCATTCGAAATCGACCTCGATCGCGGTGACGCCCGCCGGAATGTCGAGGTGGAAGGCGTGCGGGTCGACGGTGTCGCGCACCCATTCGACGCGTCGGCCATTTCCGGTGACGGTCAGGCCGGAGATCAGCTGGATCGGCCCGGTGTCGGCGTGGTTGCCGGGGATGAATTTCGGATACTGCAGCACCAGCGGCCCGGCGCTGACCGGCACGGTCTGGCGCACCCGGATGACCTTGTGTTCGAGATCGGTCAGGTCGACGCGGATGCCGATGGTCCCGGGATACTCCCGGTCCTGCGGCGCCGGGATCGGCGGCGGCGCATAGGGCAGGCTGGTGGGCGCGGGCAGGGGCGTCTGCGCCTGCGAGGCCGGAACCTGTGCCAGGGCGGGAACCGAGGCGGAGACGAGGACCAGGGCGAGGGCGGCGGATTTCATCATCGGTCGTTCCTCGCGATCAGCGGCGGCGCGGGGCGAGGATGTCGCCCAGGCGGTCGGGCGTCCCCTCGATCCGCTCGAGGTGCGGATAGCGCAGGCCGTCGTGGTAGTCGAAACGGACGGTCCGGAAACGGTCGCCGTTCTTCAGCATCATCTCGATCGGGGTCGTATTGCCTTTCGAGGCGGTGATGGCCTCGGCGATGGCCGAGGCGCTGGCGGCGCGCCCATTGACGGCCACCACTTCCCAACCCGAGGTCAGCCCCGCCTCGAACGCCGGCGAGCCCCAGCGCACCGTGGTGATCCGGTTCGAGGCATTGGTCATGACGCCCAGCGAATACTGGAAGTCGTTGCGGCCCAGCTCGTCGTACAGCGCCTTGTGATAGGCGTTCATCGCCTCGCGCCAGACCAGCCGGTAGCCGCCGCGCTCGATCCCGCCCAGCGGCGGAGCGGCGTCCGGGCCGACGGCGTCCAGCCGCGTGCGCAGGAACTCGGCCCAGTCGTTCTCGGCTACCTCGTCCAGCGTCGAGGTGATGTCCTGGAAGGTGTACGGCCGCGGGTCCCAGTCACCGTCGTCGACGCCGAAGAAGGCCTTGGCGAAATCGTCCAGCGACCTGCGACCGTTGGTCCGCTCGCGGATCCAGGTGTCCGCGTCCAGCCAGATCAGGGCGCCTTCGGAATAGTAGTCCTCGCTGCGCTGATAGGTGCTCCACGGCTGCGGCCGGCGCCGGGCGATGATCGGATCGTTGGTCGTGTCCTGCATGGCGCGCCACTGGCGGCCCGGCATGGTCCCGTAGTTGGCGGCGGTCATGGCGAACCAGTCCAGCGCCTGCTGCTTGCTCGACAGCCCCGCCCGCGCGGTCAGCACCTGCCCCCAGTATTGGGTCTGACCTTCGTAAACCCACAGCAGGGTGTTCTGCAGCGGCTCGTTCAGGGTCGCGGTCAGTTGGTCCGCCGGACGCCGCCACTTGCCGTTCCAGGAGTGGACGTATTCGTGTCCGAGCAGGTCGCGATCGGCCAGCGTCGCCGTCGGAGCGGTGAAATAGCGGACATCGACGCTGTTCTCGGACGAGCGGTGATGCTCCAGACCGATCCCGCCCAGCTTGTCGGTCACCGCCAGCAGGAAGTCGTAATGGTCGAAATGCCGCGCCCCGAACAGCCGGTCCGCCTGATCGACCAGGTTCCGGTGCAGCGCGATATGCTCGTCCGTGGCGGCCAGCATGTCGGCGTCGTCGGCGACCACGTTCAGCCGCACCGGCGAACGGCCGCCCGGATCCAGGTCGATCTGGCGATAGTGACGACCGGCGAAAACCGGGCTGTCGGCGAAATGCTCCAGGCTGATCGGCGCGAAGGTCGCGAGGCCGTTCTGGAAACTCTGCGTCTCAAGCGCCGTGCCGTACTGCCAGCCCGCCGGCAGCCGCAGGGTCGGCCGGAAGGTGATGCCGCTGGTATCGTAGCCCGCCGGATAGAGCAGGGCCTTCTCCCACTGGATGTTCAGCATCTCGTCGGTGATGACGATCCGCCCCTGGTTCCCGTCGATCGGGGTCAGCCATTTGAACGACGCCTCGACTTCGCGGACGCCCGCCGGAACCTCGACCTGGAAGGCGCTGGTGTGGACGGTGTTGCGCACCCAGCGCAGCGGCTGGCCGTTCGCTGTGATTCTCAGGTCGGCGATGTCGTCGACCGGGCCGACCGGACCGTGGTTGCCGGGAATCCATTCCGGATAGAACAGGATCAGGGGCCCGGGGCTGGTGACCGGGATGGTCTGCTTCACCGAGACGATGCGGCGGTCGATGTCGGTGGCGTCCATGTCCAGCGAGATCACGCCGGGGTAGGGGGCGTCGCGCGGCGCCGGGATCGGCGCCAGCGCCCGGTCCAGCGCGGGCGTTCCGACCTGGGCCAGCGCGGGGGCCGAACCGAACAGCAGGGCGGCGGCGCAGCCGGAGGCGAGCAGGCGGACGGGACGCATCATCGGGAGGCTCTCGGTCAATGAGGTTCGAAGGCAGGCTAGAGCGCCGCGCCGGCTCGCCGGGATTAAATCCTTGTCATCTTGACGGTTCCCGCCCCGCGATTCCGACCCTGCGCCCCGTTCATATGTTCAAGTCGGGTCTGTCCCCGCCACGTCCCCGCCTGTCCCGCCCCTGTCCCGTCGACCGGGACAAATCGCGCAGGGACAAACCGGTCAGGTCGCCGGCTTCACGTCCAGCAGTTCGACGGTGAACAGCAGGGTCGAATTGGGCGGCAGTTCGTCGCCGCCGACCCAGCGCTCGCCGTAACCCAGCGCTGCCGGGATGACGAATTCATACTTCTCGCCCTCGCGCATCAGGCCGACGCCTTCGGTCCAGCCCTTGATGACGCGGTTCAGCGGGAATTCCGCCGGCGCGTTGCGGGCGTAGCTGCTGTCGAATTCGCGTCCGTCGACGAAGGTCCCGCGGTAGTGGACCCTGACCGTGTCGGTCGAGGCCGGCCGGCGGCCTTCCGGGTATGCGGGGCCGACGCGGCGGTACTGCAGGCCGGAGGCGGTGGTCGTCCATCCGCCCCGGACGGCGTTCCATTCCAGATAGGCGGCGTTGCCCGCGTTCCAGTTTTCCTGGGTTGATGCTCCGGAGAAATCGTATGGATTCGGCCCCGCCGAGGCGCAGGCGGACAGGGGCAGGGCGGCGACGGCCGCGAGAACGATGCGAGTCATGCGGCGACGCTATTTTCCGCGTCGACGCAAAGCAATGGGCGGCGGGAAGCGGTGTTGGCGGCCGGTCCCGGAAAAAGAGCGCCGACGGTCTTTATTTCGCCGCCAAAGCGAGTATATCAGCCCGTTCCGCTAACTCCACGAGAGATACGCGCGAAAGCGCCGAGGCTCGGTTTGTCGCCCTCCGACCGGTGCGAAGGCGCGCTCCTCCCCAAGGGAGCCCTACATTTCAGGCGTCCTGGGACCGCAAGGCCCGAGGGTGGACGCCGAAACCGATGGTCACGGGTCGCCGGAATGGCGGAGCCGTGGCTGCTGCATTGAGCGGGCTGCCCGGCCCGCCGCATTGGGAAGACAGAATGGCCAAGTCCAAAGCGGAACTCACCGTCAACGGTCAGTTCCTCACCGCCACCTCGTTCACCGGCAAGAAGCGCATCCGCCACTCGTTCGGGCGGATCCCGGAAGCGGTGCAGATGCCGAACCTGATCGAGGTTCAGCGCGCCTCCTACGAGCAGTTCCTGCAGCGCGAGGTCCGCTCGGGCCCGCGCAAGGACCAGGGCATCGAAGCGGTGTTCAAGTCGGTCTTCCCGATCAAGGACTTCAACGAACGCGCCATCCTGGAATACGTCTCCTACGAATTCGAGGATCCGAAGTACGACGTCGAGGAATGCATCCAGCGCGACATGACCTATGCCGCGCCGCTGAAGGTCAAGCTGCGCCTGATCGTCTTTGAATCCGACGAGGAAACGGGCGCGCGCTCGGTCAAGGACATCAAGGAGCAGGACGTCTACATGGGCGATATCCCGCTCA
>JAAXIW010000052.1 GCA_012270135.1 Brevundimonas sp.
GGGCAGAGGGCGCCATGGCCTCCCCGTTGGGGCCATCGCCGGCGCAACCGCCGAGCGCCAGAAGCCCCACCGCCGCAAGCGCAAGAGCGAACCTCATCCGACCTCCTCCGGGGCGCCCCCGAGTTGCAAATGGCTGCGTTCCGGGCGCCAATGAGCCGGTCAATGCGCGGCTCCGAGCCCCACTGAAAGAAAGGACGCAACCGATGGCTGACTTCTATCACGTCCGACTGGAGATGGCGCGCGCGCCGGATGCGCCGACGGGCGATCCCGGGGACGGCTATGACATCGTCGCGCCGCTGGACGCAAACGGCCGACTGGACGCGGACGCCTGGCGAGCCGAACCCGAGCGGGCCTATGCGCGCCGGTTCAGCGACGGCGTGACCGAGGCCAAGGGCCGGCTACGGCTGGGCCAGGGCGGCCAGTGGATCGTGGACCTGCCGGGCGAGGCCGAAGACGCCGTCGGCTACCGCTTCGGCGACGAACGGTTCGTGGTCGGCGAATACGTCAGCCTGACCCTGCCGTCGGGCGAGCAGACCACCTATCAGGTGGTGATCAGCAAGCCGCTCGAGGCCTAGAAATACTCGGCGTTGGCCGGGCACTGGGCGCTGATGCGGCGGGCGGTGATCGAGGCCGGCAGGTAGGGCGTGCCGCGCGCCAGCTGGGCCCCGCCGCGGAAGGAGAAGCTTTCCTGCTGGTAGGTGCCGTTCAGGCGCACATTGACGCGCCGGCCCTTGCGATCCTGGCAGGTGCCCTCGAAGCGCGCGTTGCCGTTGCCGACCTGGCGCACCGGATAGGTGCACTGCCAGCGGCGCGTCGAAAGACCGCCGAAGAAGCGGTTGATCTCGCTGGGCCGGACGCATTTGGTCTCGGTGTCGCGGACGCCCACGGCGCTGGTGGTGTATTCCCAATCGCCCGCCAGGACGGTGTCGGCGCCCGACGGGGCCCCCATCGGGGCCCGCGGCTGGGCGGGCGCGCCCAGAAACAGGGCGCCGGCGACGACGGGCGCGGCGACGGTGGCGACGCGGAGGAGGGCGGAAGGCTTCATCGAGGTCCCCGATCTGGTTTTCGGTCTCATGACTAAGGGGGATATATGGCGGCAATTGAACGGCGGCTGAACGGCCTGGCTGCGCGCTCCAAGTCTTGACGGGACGAGGACTCCTCCTCTATACGCCCCCCTCTCGCGCGGGATGACCTCCCGCGCGCACCTGTTTCATGCGTCCGCTTCGTCCCGCGGACCGCTCCGAAGGATAGTCAGATGTCGCGTCGTTGCGAACTCACCGGTATCGGCCCGATGGTCGGCAACAGCGTGAGCCACTCGAACATCAAGACCAAGCGCCGGTTCCTGCCGTCGCTGAAGGCGGTCAAGGTGACCTCGGAGGCCCTTGGCCAGACCTTCTCGCTGCGCATCTCCAACGCCGCGCTGCGTACCCTCGACTACAAGGGCGGCCTCGACCCGTTCATCGTCAAGGCCAAGGACGAGCAGCTGTCGGTCGCGGCCCAGCGCATCAAGCGCCAGGTCAAGGCCAAGCTGGCCGAACAGGCCGCCGCCGTCTGATCGGCGACGACATCCAGATCTGAAGAGGCCGGTGGAAACACCGGCCTTTTTCTTTGCGCCGGGGCCAGGGGCAGGCCGAAGCTCGCGGTTGCGCCGACGGCGGCCGCCTATAGGCTGGCGGGGTCAACCGCCGGGAGTCCTCCGTGTCCACGATCGCCTGTCGCGCCGCCCTCATGGGCGCCTCCCTGCTCGCCCTCGCCGCATGCGCGTCAGACGGCGGCTATGCCATGGCGGAGACGCCGCCCCAGGCGGTCGAAACGCCCGCCGCCGGGCCGGTCCCGACCCGTCAGTCCACGGCCTTCACCCTCGGCACCGACCAGCCGCGGGCGCCGGAACAGCTGGCGGTGCGGTTCGACAAGGCCGACCTGTCGATCAAGGTGATTCCCGACGACAGGGCCATCGACGCCGTCGCCCTGCTCGACTTCACCGCCACCGCGCCGGTCGAGCGGCTGGTGGTCGAGCTGGACACCATACTGACCGTCTCGGAGGTGGCCGTGGACGGCGTCCCGGTTCCGGCCGACCGCTGGTCGAACCCCGAGGGCCGGATGACGGTGGAGCTGGGCCGCACGCTCGCCCCCGGCGAGACGGCGCAGTTGCGCATCGCCTATGCGGGTCGTCCGCGCGTCGCCCCCCAGGCGCCCTGGGATGGCGGTTTCGTCTGGGCTGTCGCGCCGTCGGGCGAGCCGTGGATCGCCACGGCCGTCCAGCCCGAGGGCTGCGACCTCTTCTGGCCCTGCATCGATCATCCGCTGGCCGAGCCGGGCCGCGTCGACCTGCACATCACCGTGCCGTCCAACCTGTCGGCGCCCTCGAACGGCAAGTTCCTCGGCACGGTGGATCACGGCGACGGCTGGACGACGTGGAACTGGTCGGCGGCCCATCCGAACACCTACGCCATCGCGCTCAACATCGGTCCGTACGAGGAAGTCAGCGCCGATTACCGCAGCCGCTTCGGCAATGTCGTGCCGATGTCCTACTGGCACCTGCGGTCGGACGATCCGGGCAAGGTGGCGGCGCTGTTCGCCCAGTTCGCGCCCATGATGGACTTCTACGAGGCGACCGTGGGCCCCTATCCGTTCGGCGACGAGAAGATGGGCGTGGTCGAGACGCCCCATCTCGGCATGGAGCACCAGACCATCAACGCCTACGGCAACGGCTACAAGCTGGACGGCCGCGGCTTCGACTGGCTGCTGCACCACGAGCTGTCGCACGAATGGTTCGGCAACCAGCTGACCAACCGCAACGCCGACGACATGTGGCTGCACGAGGGCCTCGGCAGCTATATGCAGCCGCTCTATGACCGCTGGCTGCACGGCGATCGCTTCATGGAAGCCTCGCTGCTCGATCAGCGGCGTGGGCTGATCAACAGATTCCCGGTCGTCTCCGGCGAGGAGAAGTCCGAGGACGACGTCTACCAGGGCGACAAGGGTCCAGGGCTCGACCTCTACAACAAGGGTTCGCTGATCGCGCACAGCCTGCGCATGCTGATCGGCGACGAGGCCTTCTTCCGCTCGGTGACCCGACTGGTCTACGGCACGGCGACGCCGCGACCGGGCGAGTTCCGGCCGCGTTACGGCACGACCGACGAGTTCCTGGCCATCGTCAACGAGGAGACCGGCCGCGATCTGACCTGGTTCTTCCAGGGCTATCTCTACCAGGCGGCCCTGCCCGACCTGCGCCAGAGCCGCGCGGGCGGCGAACTGTTGCTGGAATGGGTGACCGGGAACGGCGGGGTCTTCCCGATGCCGGTCGAGGTCGAGATCGACGGGCGCCGCCACACCGTTCCCATGGACGCAGGCCGCGGCCGCATCGCCGCCCCTCCCGGCGCCCATGTGCTGATCGATCCGGACAACAAGGTGCTGCGCCGGCTCGAATTCATCGAAACGTGGAAAGCCTCCGGGGGGCAGTGACACGCAACCTTTGCCGTGGTGATGCTTTAGGTGCTGACCACAGCGGGAGATCGGCGGCTGAAGCGACGATTCACGATCGGTTCAAGGGGGCGGCTGCTGATCATCGTCGGCGGCGTCCTGCTGATGCCCGCCATACTCCTTCTGGCCTGGGCCCTGGTGCTCGGCCTGTCCCGGGCCCAGTCCGCCGTCGAGAACGGCGCCCTGGTGCGGGCGGAGACCATGCGCAACGCGGCGGACAACCGCCTCGCCGTCGATCTCGGGGCCCTGCGCACCTTCGCCACCTCGTCCAGCCTGGGCGCGCGCGACTGGGAGGCCGCCCGGGCCCGCGCGGCCATCGTGGTCGGGGTCAATCCGGGATGGAAGGCCGTCGTGGTCGTGCATCGAAGCACCGGCGAGGTGGTGATGCGCACCAATCCGGCAAGCGAAGGGGCGCCGGCGGTTTCCGGCGCGGCCCCGTTCGATGTGCTGCGCGACGGCCCCGCCTGCCCCTGCGTGGTCCTGCGCGAAAGGATCGCCGCGCTCCCCGACCATGACCTGGTCGCCCTCGTCGATCCCGCCGTGTTCCAGCCGTCAGCGCTGGCCGCGGCGGACGACGGACGCGTCACCGCTCTCGTGGATCAGGAAGGCCGGTTTATCTCGCGTTCGCTGGATTATCCGGCGAGAGTCGGCCTTCCGGCCACGCAGTATGTTCGCGGCGCCGTCAAGAGGGGCGGCCAGGGCGTCTATGAAGGCCGGACCTATGAGGGCCTGGAGAACTACACCGCCTATGTGACGTCGGACATCAGCAAGTGGTCGGCGCACGTCGCGGTGAACCGGACGCTGATCGACTCTCCGCGCTTCTGGCTGTTCATCGTGCTGGTCGGCGGCTCCTTGCTGGCCCTGATGGCGGCCGGCGGCGTCCTGACCTACAGCCTGATCGACCTGGGCGCCCGGCGGCGGGCCGAAGCCCAGATGCTGCGCCTGCAGAAAAGCGAGGCGATCGGCCAGTTCGCCAGCGGCGTGGCCCACGACTTCAACAACCTGTTGATGGTGATCATCGGCAACCTCGAGCGCATCACCAGCGACGGTAAGGCGTCGCCGGACGTCGCCGGACGCGCCGAGATGGCGTTGGAGGCCGCCCGCCGGGGCTCGCGTCTCTCGACCCAGCTGTTGGCCTTCGCGCGCGACGGCCATGCCGAGGCGGGCACGGTCGATGTGGTCGAACTGCTGGACGATCTCAGCGAGCTGATCCAGCAGTCGGTCGGCCCCGGCGTGACCGTCACCTTCCGCGCCGACCCGCACGCCCGGACGGTGCTGGCGGACCAGGCTCAGCTGGAGCTGGCCGTGCTTAACCTGGCCCTGAACGCCCGCGACGCCATGAAGGGCGACGGCGCCCTGACCGTCGAGACCGCCGCCCGCGGCAAATGGGTGGAGATCGCCGTCGAGGACACCGGCCCGGGCGTTGACAGCGCCGTGCGGGAGCGCCTGTTCGAACCCTTCTTCACCACCAAGCCGGAAGGCCAGGGCACGGGCCTCGGGCTGGCGCAGGTCCTGGACATGGCGACCCGCGCCGGAGGCGACGTGCGCATTGAGGACGCACCGCACGGCGGGGCGCGCTTCGTCATTGTCCTGCCGGTTCCGCGCCCGGGTCAGACCGCCGCGGCCGTCACCGACTGACGAACAAGTTCGCACCGGCCCTGGGTGGTCAGGAAGGCGATGTCGGCGGCGTCCCGGCCGCAGGCGATGCGGACCAGACCCTCCACCGGCGCCAGGCCCGTGGGATCGACAAGCCACCAGCCGTTGGAGAGCCAGACCTCGAAGATGGCGTGAAAGTCTGGCGGACTCAGCTGATGGGCGTAGGCGCTGACCGCGCGGGCCGGAATGCCCGAAGCGCGGCAAAGGGTGATGCCCATGTGGGTGAAGTCACGGCACACCCCGGCGCGATCGATGAAGGTGCGGGCGGCCGTGGTCTCGCTGTCCGAGACGCCGGGTTCGTAGTCGATCTCGGCGCGGATCCAGTCGAGAATCTTCAGCACCCGATCTCCGCCGACGGTCCCGCCGAACGTACGTTCCGCGAACCGGCCGAACTGGTCGGACGGGCAATAGCGACTGGCGTTGAGATAGGGCAGGACCTCGGCCGGCAGGTCATTCCAGTCGTGCTGGACGGTCACCGGCGGCAAGCCCTTCAGCCTGCCGTTGTCGACCAGCGCCTCATAGATCAGGGTGACTTCGCCCGACAGATGGGCGCGCAGTGTGCGGGCCCCGAACTCCTCGTCCTGGCTCTGGATGAAGTCGACCGTGGGCAGGGTCGTCAGGCGCTCTTCAAGGATGCTCTGACCCGGCCAGTCGGCGACCTGGATCTTGTAGATGGCGTCGGTGGGAGGATCGAAGCGGTAGACAAGTTCGGCGCGGACACGAATTTTCATGGGGCCGGACTGGGCCGACCCCATGCTTTCGTCAATGCGTCAGCGGCGGAATTCAATCGCTGTCGGAGTCGTCACCGGACACGACCACCACGGCGGCGGCCAGCACACCCGCGATGGCGAGGATGCCGATGACCGGGATGCCGTTGAACTCGCTGGAGGCGTCCGCCTGGGCGCCGACGCGGTCGCCGACACGGGCCACGCCCTGGCCGGCGGCGTTGGTCGCGGCCGCCTGACCGGCGATCAAAAGGGCTCCAGCCGTCACGGCCGCAAGGGTCTTCTTCATGGTCGTCTCTCCGGTTGCCTCAAGACCACAACCAGCCGACGAAGGATTCTGTTCCCACCCGCGAGACACAAAGAGCGTTAATGCCGGCGAAGACGCCCCCGGCCCGAGGGCCGCGGCGCCGAGCGCACGGAGGGCCGGCGTCTGTCTCTGGAGCGCCGATCAGGGCTCCAGTTCGATGTCCCAGTAGAGGTAGTCGAGCCAGCTCTGGTGCAAATAATGCGGGGGAAAGCGTCGGCCGAATTCCTGCAGTTGCCAGGCGCTGGGGCGGTGCGGGGCGCGGCGCATCGGCATGCCCGCCTGCTGCGGCGTGCGGCCGCCCTTCCTCAGATTGCAGGGGCTGCAAGCGGCGACGATGTTCTCCCAGGTGGTCCGGCCACCGCGGCTGCGGGGAATGACGTGGTCGAAGGTCAGCTCCGTCGTGGCGCTGCAATACTGGCAGGCGAAGCCGTCGCGCAGGAAGACGTTGAAACGGGTGAAGGCGGGCTGCCGGTCCTGATCGACGTAGTTCTTCAGCGCGATCACGCTGGGCAGGACGATCTCCATCGAGGGGCTGCGCACGACCTTGTCGTAGGTCGAGACCACGTCGACGCGGTCCTGGTACACCGCCTTGACCACCTCTTCCCACGGCCAGATCGACAGCGGATAGTAGGACAGCGGTCGGAAATCGGCGTTGAGCACCAGCGCGGGCCAGCCGGACGGGGGACGGCTCAGGACCTGCATCAGGCCCTCGCCATGCGAACGAGGCTTATAGACGCGACCGGACTGAAGACACGTCTCCTTCCCTGGCTGTGCAGGAATCCTACGCCTGATTCGACAGCTTGGCGATGACGGGAGGGCGACGGTTTCGCAACGTCACCCGCGGGCGGCGGCTCCCGGGAAGGAAGGCAGCCGCCAGCCCCAGCGCAGCGAACCGGCCCGGAGGATGAAGCCGCATGGCGCGGCGATCAGGGCGGCCTCGACGTTGGACAGGCCCAGACCCTTCAGAGCCGTATAGACCACCGCCGCCAGGATGGCCGCCGAGACGGTGATCTCACGGCGCAGAAGGATGGACGGCTGGCCCGCCAGAAGGTCGCGCACCACCCCGCCGAAACAGGCGGTCAGGGCGCCCATGACGATGCAGATCAGAGGCGCGAAACCGAGGGCTTCGGCCTTGGCGGCGCCCATCACCCCATAGGCGGCCAGACCGACTGCATCGAGCCACAGCAGCGCGCGAAAGCGCCACTCCTGCCGGCCAAGGAACCAGACCCCCAGAGCCGCGGCGAGGCAGACCCCGATATATTTCCAGTCGTGGACCCAGAACACGGGGGCGTCGATCAGAAGGTCGCGGAGGGTGCCGCCGCCGACCCCGGTGATCGCCGCGAAGAAGGCGAGGGTGACGAGATCGTGCTTCTCGCGGGCCGCCGCCAGGGCGCCCGTCGCCGCGAACACCGCCACGCCCGCGTAGTCGACCACATACAGGGTCGGCAGGATCGGCTCGGACAGGGCTCTCAGGGTCGGCGCGTCGATCACGGGGGTGCTTCCTCCAGCGCGACCTCGCCGCGCCTGACCGCTCCATACCATCCCCACAGCAGATGCGCCGCCACGCTTCGATGCGGACGCCACTTTTCGGACCGGGCGCCGGCCTCCTTCTCGCGCGGGCGCAGCGCGGCGCCGTCGACCCAGCGCATGGCTTCCTGCAGGGCGATGTCGCCGGCGGGAAAGACGTCCCGCCGGCCCTCGCAGAACATGAGGAAGGCCTCGGCCGTCCCCTTGCCGACGCCCTTGATGGCGGTCAGCCGCGCCACGGCGTCCTCGTCCGACAGCGTCTCCAGATGGTCGAAGTCGATCCGCCCCGCGACGTGGGCGCGGGCGATCTCGTGACCGTACGTCGCCTTATGGATAGACAGGACGAACATCCGCATGGTCTAGATGTACGTTGCCAAGGTAAGTTCCGAAGTCACTACGCCGCCGACTCCCTCCACGACCCTCGACCAGATGGCGGCGGCCGACGCCAGCGAGACCTGCTGGTCGACGATCATGTGGAACAGCCCCTCGAAGCCGCCCACGCGCCGGCGCCAGTCGAAGGCCGGGGTCTGGGCGTGGGCGCGGGCCAGCGCCGGGTCGATTTCCACGACCGCCCGGCGCGCCGCCTCGATATCGTCCAGCCAGTAAGGGGTCTGCATCTCAAGACCGTAGCGGCCGCCCGGAAAGCGGCAAGCCGCCGGATGTGATCGCGTCCGCTTGCCGCTATCGTGTCGCGATGTTCGTCACCCGCTTCGCCCCCTCGCCGACCGGCCGCCTGCACAAGGGTCATGCCTTCTCGGCCCTGACGGCGTGGCGGGCGGCGCGGGAGGCGGGCGGCCGTTTCCTCCTGCGCATCGAAGACATCGACCCGACGCGGTGCCGGCCCGAGTTCGACGCGGCCATCCTCGAGGATCTGGCCTGGCTGGGTCTGGACTGGGAGCAGCCGGTCCGGCGTCAGTCCCATCATCTGACGGACTACGCCGCCGTCGTGGAAGCGTTGGACCGGCGCGGCCTGCTGTATCGGTGCTTCCGCACCCGCAAGGAAATCCTCGACGCCATCGGGGATGCGCCGCATGGCCCGGCCGAGGCCGTTCGGCCGGGACCGCATCCGGAAGACGAGGAGGCCGAGCTGATGGCGGAAGGTCGGCCGTTCGCCTGGCGATTGTCGCTCGACCGGGCTCGCGAGGCCTTAGGGCCGGAGGGGTGGAACGATCTGGCCTTCGTCGAGGACGGGCGGGGTCCGGGCGGCGAGACAGGCATCGTCAAGGTGCGGCCCGAAACGGCGGGTGACGTGGTTGTGGCCCGCAAGGACGCCGGGACCGCCTACCATCTGGCGGTGACCCATGACGACGCCCTGCAGGGGATCACCCAGGTCATCCGCGGCGAGGACCTGTTCGAGGCCACGCATATTCAGGTGCTCATCCAGACCCTGATGGGCTGGCCGACGCCGAGGTATCGGCATCACCGGCTGCTGACGGGCGCGGATGGACGGCGTTTCGCCAAGCGGGACGGATCAGTGACCCTGGCTCAACTAAGGGCGGACGGGGTCTCGCCGGAGGCCCTGCGCGCCGCGACGGGCTTCTGATCAGCGGAACAGGCGGTCCACCGCCCGGGCGGCCGGGAAGACGACGTCGCGGTCGGGCTTCTCCGCCCGGGCGCCCGGCCCGCCGATCGCTCGCAGGACGTGGCGGATGATGTTGAGCCGGGCGGTTTTCTTGTCGTCGGTCGCCACCACCGTCCAGCGCGCGGCCTTGTGATCGGTCTCTTGCAGCATCCGGTCGCGGGCGGCCGTGTAGGCGTCCCAGCGGGCCTGGGCCTCGGCGTCCAGCGGCGAAACCTTGAACCGTTTCAACGGGTCCTCGACCCTGGCCGCCAGCCGTGCGGCCTGCTCCGGCTTCGAGATGTCGAGCCACAGCTTGATGATCGTCACGCCGCTTCCGGCGAGCAACTGTTCGAAGCGCGGCGCGTCCCCGAGGAACCGCTCGTATTCGATGGGGGTGCAGAACCCCATGACGGGCTCGACCCCGGCGCGGTTGTACCAGGATCTGTTGAACAGGACCGTCTCGCCGCCGGCGGGAAGGTGCGGGACATAACGCTGGAAATACCACTGGCTGGTCTCCCGCTCGGCCGGCTTGGGCAGGGCCACGACGCGGGTCTGGCGAGGGGCCATGTATTCGGTGATGCGCTTGATCGCGCCGTCCTTGCCGGCCGTGTCCCGCCCCTCGAGCAGGATCAGGGTCTTGCGGCCCTGTTCCATCGTCCAGGCCTGGGTCTCGACCAGCAGGACCTGGAGCTTCTCCAGCGCGTCATCGTAGTCGTCGGATTTCTTTCCCATCCGCCCACCGTGCGCCTGCCTCCTCGCCGGAGCAATGCCGGTTGGCGGACGGCGGGGGCGGCGCCTAGGATGGACGGACAGAGACGGAGCGCCGCCATGTTCGCCACCCGCCGCGCCTTGCTGGGCGGAATAGCCGCCCTGCCCCTCGTGGGCGCCCTGCCCGTCCGCGCCCGCTCGAACGAGGCCGAAGCGGCGCTGGACGCTGTCTTCGCG
>JAAXIW010000040.1 GCA_012270135.1 Brevundimonas sp.
GACGCAGGGCCGCCAAGCGGAGGGCGTGTGGAAAACGGCCGCGCGGGACAGCCTGTCTCGTCGAAACGGTAACAACACATCTCAACCGGGCGAGGTCCGGCTGTCCCGCGCCCTCCCCAACCTTTCACCGGAACGCCGGCGGAGGACGATCACCCGTGCGCTATCAGCCCCTGAAACCGTCGTCGTCCAGAAACGCCTGCTCCTCCGGCGTCGTCTCTCGGCCCAGCTCCGGGTTCCGGTGCGGGAAACGGCCGAACCGCCGGATGATTCCATGGTGATGCTCTGCCCAGCGGTCGTCGTCGGGCCGCTCCATCCGCGTCTGGAACAGCTCCAGCTGCCGGTCCTGATCCGTCATCTCCTCCGAATGCTGCAGCGGCAGATAGAAGAACCGCCGGATGTCGCCCTCGGTCTCCAGATCGTGCCCGGCTTCCAGCGCCCGGTAGGCGAACATCCGCGCCAGCGGGTCGGTGGCGAAGGCGTGGCCGGTGTCGCGGAAACTGTTCCTCGGAAACTGGTCCAGCAGGATCAGCAGGGCCAGCGATCCCTCGGCCGACTCCGCCCAGTGATCCAGTTCGCGCCGCGCCGCGGCGACGTGGGCGTCATGAAAGCGCCGCCGGAATTCGGCGTCGAAGGCGTCGTCCTTGGCGAACCACATTTTCGGTCCGGCCTCTTTCCAGAAGGCGACGACGGCGGAAGGCGTTATGTCTGTGCTCATGACCGATAACCTAGGCGCCCCGCTCCCCGTCTTCCATGACCGCGACTGCGATCTGTCGATCATTCGCGGCAAGCGCGTCGCCGTGATCGGCTACGGCAGCCAGGGCCGCACCCACGCCCTGAACCTGCGCGACTCCGGCGTCGCCGACATCGTCGTCGGGCTCAAGGCCGGCTCGCCGACCCGCGCGAAGGCCGGGGCCGACGGCTTTCCGGTCATGACCGCCGGCGAGGCCGTCGCCGGGGCCGACGTCGTCGCCGTCATGGTTTCGGACGAGGCCCATCGCGACCTCTGGACGGACGAACTGGAGCCGGCGATGAAGCCGGGCGCCGCCCTGGTCTTCGCCCACGGCCTGTCGGTCCGCTTCGGCCTGGTGAGGCCGCGCCCCGACCTCGACGTCATCCTCGCCTCGCCCAAGGGCATCGGCCCGCGCATCCGCGACCTCTATGTCGAGGGGGAGGGGGTCTTCGCCCTCTTCGGGGTGCATCAGGACGCCTCGGGCGGCGCCCACGCCCTCGGCCTGTCCTACGCCGCGGCGCTGGGCTGCGGCCGCAAGGGCATCCTTCAGACCACCTTCGCCGCCGAATGCGAGAGCGACCTGTTCGGCGAGCAGGTCGTCCTGTGCGGCGGGGTCGGCGAACTGATCGACGCGGCCTTCACCAAACTGGTCGCGGCCGGCTATCCGCCCGAGGTGGCCTGGTTCGAATGCTTCTACGAGGTCAAGCTGGTCACCGACCTGATGTTCTCGATGGGCATCGCCGGCGCCTTCGGCCGCATCTCCAACACGGCGGAATACGGCGCCTATCTGACCGGTCCGCGCGTGATCGGCGAGGCGTCGCGGGCGGCCATGGACGAGGTTCTGGCCGAGGTCCGCTCCGGGGCCTTCGTCAAACGCCTGATGGCCGACTACGACGCCGGCTCCCCGGACCTGCTGGCCCGCCGCGAGGCGCTCGGCCGACGCCCCATCGAGGCGGTCGGCGCGCATCTGGCCGCGGTGGCCGCGAAAGCGAAGGATCGGGGGTGAAAGGCGGCGCCCGGGAAGCGCCAGATCAAATGGTCGGAGTGGCAGGATTCGAACCTGCGACCCCTGCGTCCCGAACGCAGTGCTCTACCAGACTGAGCCACACTCCGACTTGAGGAGCGGGCTTATAACGAGGGGGTCCGGCCCCCGCAAGCGGTGAAACGCCCCGCCGCGAAATAGTCTCCAAACCGGTTCTTGCATCCCCCGCGGCCTTGTCGTATCTCGCACGCCTTCCGGCGCTTCCGCCCCGGAAACGCCGGACCTGCTGGGGAATGGTGTAATGGTAACACTACGGTTTTTGGTACCGTCATTCTAG
>JAAXIW010000263.1 GCA_012270135.1 Brevundimonas sp.
CTGCTGGCCGTCATGGATCACAGTATCGAGGAAGGCATGACGCCGGCCTCGTTCCGGCAGGCGTGGGTGGTCTGCAATACGGTGGAAGAAGCGATCGCGGCCGTGGCGGCCGCCGACGATGTGCCTCACTTGCAACATGATCAGCGATAAGTAATCACTGGTCAGTCAGGCAGCGTCTCTTTTGGAAACGCGGCTTGACAGTTGTGTTTGAAAACGGACATTGGCCCGGTCGGGCGCATCGCCGCCCCCGCCACTTCGGAGACCTCCCCATGCGTGCTCTGCTTATCGCCGCGACCCTGCTCGTGGCCGCTCCGGCCCTCGCCGACGCCCCCGTCTCGCGCGCGGTCCTCGCCGACGCCTCGAGGGCGCCCGCCGAGCGCACCATCATCGACGGCGCCGCCTGGCGCTGCGAAGGCGCGACCTGCACCGCCAGCGGCGGCGCCAATCAGCCGGCCTCGCGCGCCTGCCGCCGCGTCGTGGCCCGCTTCGGCGCCGTGACCGCCTTCACCTACAAGGGCGTCGAACTGACGGCCGACCAACTGGCCGCCTGCAACGCCTGATCGGCGGACGGCCATCGACCAAAGACAAGGGCCGCCCTTTCCGAAGGGCGGCCCTTTTTTGCGTCCGCGATGGATCAGGCGGTCTCACCGCTCAACCGTTTCACGATCCGATCCCGGCCGATCAGAGGCACGAGGCTGGCCATGTCAGGGCCGTGGGCCTGACCGGTCAGGATGTGGCGCAGCGGCATGAAGAGGGCCTTGCCCTTGGCCCCGGTCTTCTCCTTGACCGCGTTGGTCCAGACCGACCAGGCGTCGGCGTCGAGCCTCGCCGGCAGAACCTCCAGGGCCGCCGCCGCGAAGGCCGGATCCTCGACCACAGGAGTCACCGGACCGCTGATTATCCGTTCCAGATCAACGACGTCAGCGAATTTCTGAAGGTTCGGACGCAGGGTGTTCCATGCCGCTTCGCCCATGTCCGAACCCATGGCGGCGAGCCGCGGCTGCGCCGTCGCATAGTCCATCGCGTGCAGGGCCTGGGCGTTCAGGCGGTCGAGATCGGCGGTGTCGTAACGCGCCGGCGAACGGCCCATCTTGGAGAAGGAGAAGCTCTCGCCCAGGGCCTCGACCGACGGCGCGACCTCGAGCGGGTCTGAGGTGCCGATGCGGCCGAGGTGGCTGGTGATGGCGATCGGCTCGTAGCCCTGGTCGCGCATCTCGGCGATCGACAGCGAGCCGAGCCGCTTGGACAGGGCCTGGCCGTCGGCGCCGACCAGCAGGGGCATGTGGGCGAAGGCCGGGACCGGACCGCCCAGCGCCTCGAAGATCTCGATCTGGGCCCCGGTGTTGGTGACGTGATCCTCGCCGCGAATGACGTGTGTGATCGCCATGTCGATGTCGTCGACGACCGACGGCAGGGTGTAGAGGAACAGGCCGTCCTCGCGGATCAGCACCGGGTCGGACATGGAGGCGGTGTCGACCTCGGCGTGGCCGCGCGACAGGTCCTCCCAGGCGACCCGTTTGCCGTCCAGCTTGAAGCGCCAGTGCGGACGGCGGCCCTCGGCCTCATAAGCGGCCCTGTCGGCGTCGGTCAGCTGCAGGGCGGCGCGATCGTAGACGGGCGGCAGGCCGCGCGACAGCTGGACCTTGCGGCGGCGGTCCAGTTCGTCGGCGGTCTCATAGCAGGGATATAGCCGGCCGGACGCCTTCAGGCGGGCGGCGGCCTCCTCGTATCGGTCGAACCGCTTCGACTGGTTGTGGCGTTCGTCCCAGACCAGGCCGAGCCAGGCGAGGTCGTCCTCGATGCCCTGTTCGAACTCGGGCGTGGAGCGGGCCAGATCAGTGTCGTCGATGCGCAGCACGAAGGCGCCGCCCTGCCCTTTCGCGAACATCCAGTTCACCAGGGCGGTGCGCACATTGCCTACGTGCAGTTTCCCCGTCGGCGACGGGGCGAAGCGGACCTTGACGGACATCGGGTGACCTTGAAACGGGAGGCGCGACAGGTCGCCTTCCCGCCCGTCGAAGTCAAGGCGCTGCGGCGTTCCTCAGTCGTCGCGGTGGACGCGTTCGCGGCGCTCGTGCCGCTCCTGGGCCTCGACCGAGAGGGTCGCGGTGGGGCGTGCCTCGAGCCGGCCGAGGCTGATCGGCTCGCCGGTTTCCTCGCAATAGCCGTAGGAGCCGTCCTCGATGCGCCGCAACGCTTCGTCGATCTTGGAGATCAGCTTGCGCTGACGGTCGCGGGTGCGCAGCTCCAGGGCGCGGTCGGATTCCGACGACGCCCGGTCGACGAGGTCCGGATGGTTTTCCGTCTCCGCCTTCAGATTGACCACGGTCCCCTTGGACTCCCGAAGGATCTCGTCCTTCCAGCCCATGAGCTTGGCCTTGAAGTAGGCCAGCTGCCGCTCACTCATGAACGGCTCGTCCTCGGTTGGCCGATAACCATTCGGCTCGATCGCAGACGCCAATGCGTTCATCGCACTCACGCTCTCAACAGCGCCCCCCTGTGGCGCAGTGCATGCGTATAGGGATGGCGAAGAGTCGCGGCAACAACGCTCGCGCGAGCGTGACCGGCTCATGACCCCGTTCTACCTCCGAGCGTGACATTTCTTCATCACCCGGCGCTCGTCGATCACGCTTTTGCGAAAGATTTCACCGGCTTATGCTGCGGCGCGGCGAAGATCGGCCTTGGCAAGCTCCACCGCCGCCCGCAGGTCGATCTGGTTGAGCAGGCTGTTCAGGCCCGGATCGGCGTCGACGGGGCGATCTTCGCGCAGGCCGCGTCCAAGGCGCTCCAGCGCGGCCTCGCCAGCCTCGCCGGCCAGCAGGGCAAGCTTGAGTTCCTCCAACCGGTCGAGCAGGCCGCTGCCGCGCCGGATGGCGCGGCGTCGCTTCTCGGTGACATCCTCGACTCCCTGCAGGGCCATGAGGGCCGAGACGCCCGGCACGCCCGAGACGCCGGCGGCGGCCGCCGCCGCGCCGGCCGGGGCCGCGGGGCCGGATGACGGCACCGAGAAACCGCCGGTCTGCCTGGCGGGACGTGCGCCGGCGGAGGCGGACGGTCCGGATGGGCCGGTGACCTTCATGGATAGCGACTCCAGAACATGCCCGACCATCGTCGGCGCCGGGTCACCGTTTGGTTAACGCCCCGGCATTTTCTGCCGCATGCCCAGGGTCCGTCGCGCTCGCTCCATCTGTTTTTGCTGAACTTTTCCATTGGCACAGCACTGGCACCGCAGCGGGCACAACAGTTCGCGGACACCGTACCGATGCAAAAACTGCTCGCCTCCCTCCTGACCGCCGCCGCTCTGGCGGGATTCGCGGAGCCCGCCGCGGCCCAGTCGCGGATCAAGGACATCGCCGCCATCGAGGGTGTCCGCACCAATCAGCTGGTCGGCTACGGCCTGGTGGTTGGATTGAACGGCACCGGCGACTCGCTGCGCAACTGCCCCTTCACCCGCCAGTCGCTGGAAGGCATGACCGAACGGCTGGGCGTCAACATCCGCGGGTCCAACGCCAACTCCAAGAACATGGCGGCGATCATGGTGACCGCCGAGCTGCCGCCGTTCGCCACGCCGGGCTCGCGGATCGACGTCAGCGTGTCGTCGATGTGCGACGCCAAGAGCCTGCTGGGCGGGACGCTGCTGGTGACCAGCCTTCAGGGCGCCGACGGCGAGGTCTATGCGGTGGCGCAGGGCTCGATTCAGACCGGCGCCGTCTCGGCCTCGGGGGGCTCGGGTTCCTCGGTGACCCGCGGCGTGCCGACCGCCGGCCGCATCGCCTCGGGGGCCACGGTCGAGCGGGAGACCGGTTTCCACCTGGCCAATATGAACGAGGTGCGGCTGACGCTGCGCAATCCGGACTTCACCACGGCCCAGCGTGTCGCCGCCGCCATCAACCAAGTCTATCCGAACGCCGCCCTGGCCGAGAACGGCACCGTCATCGCCCTGCGCGCGCCAGGCCAGATGGGCATGGCCGGTTTCATCAGTCTGGTGGAGAATCTGCCGGTCACGGTCGACTCTCCCGCCAAGGTGATCATCGACGAGGTCAACGGCGTCATCGTCATGGGTGACGCGGTGCGGGTCTCCACGGTGGCCATCGCCCAGGGCAACCTGACCGTCTCGATCCAGGAGACGCCCTATGTCAGCCAGCCGCAACCGTTCAGCCGCGGCGAGACCGTGGTCGTTCCGGACTCCGACGTCTCGGTGGAGGAAGAGCTGGGCCGACAGATGCGCATCGTCGGCGGCGGAGAGTCCCGGACAGACCTCGTCAACGGACTGAACGCCCTCGGCGTCAGCCCGCGCGGCATGCTCAGCATCCTGCAGGCCATCAAGGCGGCGGGCGCGCTGCAGGCCGACATCGAGGTGATGTGAGCATGACCGATCTGGCCGTCTCCCCTTCCCTGCTCCAGCCGACGCCGGCCGCGCCCGTCGCCACCGCCCGGATGCGCGAGACCGCGCAGGCGTTCGAGGCGTCCTTCCTCGCCCAGATGCTGAAGCCGATGTTCGAGGGTCTCTCGACCGAGGGCCCGTTTGGCGGCGGCGAGGCCGAGGGCACCTGGCGGGGATTCATGATCGACGCCATGGCCAAACAGACCGTCAAGGCCGGGGGCATCGGCCTCGCCGATCAGGTCGTCGCCCAGATGTTGAAGATGCAGGAGCAGGACCAGTGACCGGAACCGCCGAACTCAACGCCACCGCCCGCGTCCGCCAGCTGATCGACCTGACCGAGCGGCTGACCGCCAGTCTGGGGGTCGAGGCGAAGGCCTTCGAGGCGCACCGTCCGCAGGACGCCGCCGCCAGCCTCGCCGGGACCCAGGATCTGGCCAACGCCTACCGCCGGGAGTCGGCCCAGGTGAAGGCCCATCCGGCCGTGCTGGCCGCCGCCCCGGCGAGCGAGCGAAAGGCCCTGATCAAGGCGACCGAGGCGTTCGAGGCGGTTCTCAGCCGCCATTCGCGCGCCATCGAGGCGGCGCGGATTATCTCGGAAGGCCTCGTCAAGACCATCGCCGCCGAGGTCGCTTCACAGCGCGGCACGCCCTCAGCCTACGGCGCCAGCGGCCGGGCCAACGCCGGCGACGGCCGCGCCGTGGCGTTCAACCGGACGGCCTGAGTTCGATCGCCCGATCCACGCTGATCGCCCGCAGGAAGTCCGCGTCGTGGCTGACCACGACCATCGCCCCGTCATAGTCCGACAGCGCCGCCTCGACCGCCGCGATGGACTCGAGGTCGAGGTGGTTGGTCGGCTCATCGAGGATCAATAGCTGCGGCGGCCTTGCGCCGCTCATCACACAGGCCAGGGCGGCGCGCAGCAGCTCCCCGCCCGAGAGCGTGCTCACCATCCGTTGCGCCGCCGTATTGCGGAAGAGGAAGCGGGCCAGGGCGGCGTGGGCTTCGTTCGGCGTTCCCTCGGGGTTCAGACGGCGCCAGGCCTCCATCAGGGTTTCATCGGGCCGCAGCAGCGCCGCCTCCTGATCGAGCAGGGCCGCCGCGACAGGACGCTCGGTCCGGCCCGACGTCGGTTCCAGCGCGCCCGCGATCAGTTTCAGCAAGGTGGTCTTGCCCGCGCCGTTGGGGCCGGTGATCGCCACTCGCTCCGGGCCGGTGATCCGCAGCGAGGCCGGACCGACGACGCGGCGGCCATCCGGCGCGTCCCATGCCGCCTCTTCCAGGGCCAACACCGTCTTGCCGGCGGCGAGGCCGGAGGACGGCATCGGGATCACCATGGCGCGGACCCGTTCGACCCGTTCGCGGGCCTCGTTGAGCTCGGCTTCGGCGGTCTCGGCCCGGCGTCGAGCCAGCAGGCGCTCACGGCCGCCCGAGTTCTCGGCGCGCTCCGCCATCGCGCCGAGCAGGATCTTCGGTTCGGACTTTCTGGCCGCGAAAGCTCTGCCGGCCTTGTCGCGCCGGGCCTTCTTCTCAACCGACTTCTGGCTCTCGCGCGCGACCTGGGCCGCGCCCCGTTCGGCGTCCTCGAGATCGCGTTCAGCCGCCGCCCGCTCGGTCGCCTTTCGGTCTGCGTAGAGCTCGTAGTTTCCACCGTAGACGGCGGCGCCGAGCCCCGACAGCTCCACGATCCGGTCCATACGCCGCAACAGGGACCGGTCGTGGCTGACCACGAGGGCGCCGCCCTTCCAGCGCGTGAGCAGACCGGCGACGGCCTCGCGGCCTTGGGCGTCGAGATGATTGGTCGGTTCGTCGAGAACCAGTAGGTCGGGCGCTGCGAGCAGCAGGGCCGCGAGGCGCACCCGCGTCTGCTCGCCGCCGCTCAGGTCCGCCGCCGGTTTGTCGGGATCGAGACCGGGCAGGCCGACGTCCGCGAGGGAGCCCTCGATCCGCGCTTCGAGCGTCCAGTCGGCGTCCGCCAGGTCGTCGGCCGTCCCTTCGCCCGACAGCACGCGGCGCAGCATCGCCATGGCTGGCGCGGCGCCGAGCAGATCGAGAATCGTCTCGCCGGACCGGGGCTCGCGCCGCTGGTCCAGCCAGCCCACCTTGCCCGCGCGCGAGACAACGCCTTCCGCGGGCTCGGTCAGACCCGTGACGAGCCGCAGCAAGCTGGTCTTGCCGACGCCGTTGCGGCCGACAAGGCCTGTACGCTCACGCCCGAAGGCGAGGCTCAGGTCGGAGAAGAGGGTATTTCCGTCAGGCGTACGGACCGCGACGCGATCGAGCGTCACGAGTGCGGATGCGGACGGGTTTGGGGCGAGGTTGGGCGAGGACATGGACGAACGCGAGCAGCGAAGCGGAAAGGGCGAAACCAATTCCCAGTGCGCTGATCATGTTCGTCGGGCCTCCGGTGAACTCACTCGAAACGTCAGGATGGTTGCGCGAGCCGGATTTCGCAAGCGATTTCGGCGGTCAGGGCCGCTGACAAGCCCGTGAAAGGACTCGGCCGCGCCGGGCCGGGGCGCCGCCCCGACTGGCTTTGACGTCCGGCGCTCACTAGATGACGACCATGAGCCACCCCGCTGACACCGAGGACGCGGCAACCCGCCGAGCGGCGATCGTCGAGCGTGTCCGGGACGAGACCGGTATCGACGAAGTCATGATCGCCCGGCTGGTCGACGGCTTCTACGACCGGGTTCGCGCCGACCCGCTGATCGGCCCGGTGTTCAAGGACCGCATCGCGGACTGGGCGCCACACATGGAGCAGATGCGGCTGTTCTGGTCGTCGGTAGCGCTTATGAGCGGCGCCTATCACGGTCGCCCGATGCCGCACCACCTGCCCCTGCCCGTTGACGCGCGCCATTTCGCCCGCTGGCGGGAGCTGTTCGAGGCGACGGCGCGGGATCTTTGTCCGCCCGTGGCCGCCGACCATTTCATCGAGCGCGCCCGCCGCATCGCCCAGAATCTGGAACGGGGCGTCGCGGGGGCCAATGGCGTGCTGCTGGCCAAGGGCGAGCGCTATCTGCGACCGACGGAGGCATGGACCCCGAAAGGCTGACTGGCGTGGCCATAGCGGCGAGGCCATGGCAGGGTCGAGGATGGAGACCCGTCATGCGCCGCCTTGCCCTGATCGCCCTCGCCGCTTCCTTCGCTTCCGCCTGCGCTCACTCGAACGATGGCTACATCCTGCCGCCCGACTATCGTCCGATAGCGACGGAACCCTCGGCCAAGGCCCGGCTCTACGCCGACTGCATCGCCCAGGCAGTGGAGACCGGCGCCTACGGACGGGCCCACGACGCCGACACCGAGATGGTGCTGTTCACCTGTACCGGAGCGCCGGCCCGGACGTTCTATGAAGCCCTGGGTTCATGGATGCAGCAGGATCCGTGGTCGGCGCAGATCGGCGGCGGCCGCAAACTTCGCTCGACCATGCCCGTCCAGCGCGATCTGTTCGGCGTGGACTGGTGTTCGACCGACGATGCGGACGACTATCTATGCGTTATCTCCTTGAACGCCGGCCCGTTCCTGCGCCCCTGACTGGCCAATGACGACCTGCTGCCAGATTCTGTCAGCAGACTGGTCCGCATGGCGCAAGGTTCTCATTATGTTCTTGCTGATATCACCGAACCAGTCCCCATATAGCGCTGTCGCGCCGGACCCCGTCCCGGCCTCACCGCGTTCCCGGATTCCATGACCGAAAAGCACAACTTCATCCGCGTGCGCGGCGCCCGCGAGCACAATCTCAAGGGCGTCGACGTCGACATCCCGCGCGAACAGCTGGTGGTGATGACCGGGCTGTCGGGCTCCGGGAAGAGTTCCCTCGCCTTCGACACCATCTATGCGGAAGGCCAGCGCCGTTATGTCGAGTCGCTGAGCGCCTATGCCCGCCAGTTCCTCGAGCTGATGGGCAAGCCGGACGTCGACCTGATCGAGGGCCTGAGCCCGGCCATCTCGATCGAGCAGAAGACGACCTCGAAGAATCCGCGCTCGACCGTCGGCACGGTGACCGAGATCCACGACTACATGCGCCTGCTCTGGGCGCGGGTGGGCGTTCCCTATTCGCCGGCGACGGGCCTGCCGATCGAGAGCCAGACCATCTCGATGATGGTCGACAAGCTGACCGCCCTGCCCGAGGGCGAACGCCTGCTGCTGCTGGCCCCCGTCGTGCGCGGCCGCAAGGGCGAGTACCGCAAGGAGATCGCCGAGTGGCAGCGCGCCGGCTTCCAGCGACTCAAGATCGACGGCCAGTTCTACGCCATCGAGGACGCGCCGACGCTCGACAAGAAATTCAAGCACGACATCGACATCGTCGTGGATCGGATCGTCACCAAGGCGGGGCTCGAGGGGCGCTACGCCGACAGCCTGCAGACGGCGCTGGGCCTGGCCGACGGCATCGCCGTGGCGGAATGGGCCAGCGCCCCGGAGGGCGAGGAGCCGCGTCGCATCACCTTCTCCGAGAAATTCGCCTGCCCCCTCTCGGGCTTCACGATCAGCGAGATCGAGCCGCGGCTGTTTTCGTTCAACAATCCGTTCGGGGCCTGCCCGGTCTGCGACGGCCTCGGCGTCAAGCTGGCCTTCGACGCCGACCTGGTCGTGCCCGACCGCGACAAGACCCTGCACAAGGGCGCCATCGCCCCGTGGTCGCGCGGGCCGTCGCCGCTCTACACCCAGACCCTGCAGTCGCTGAGCCGCCACTACGGCTTCTCGATGGACAAGTCGTGGCGCGACCTGCCGGAGAAGGCCCAAGCGGTGATCCTGCACGGATCCGGCGGCGAGAAGATCAAGTTCGTCTACGACGACAACGCCCGCACCTATGAGACCACCAAGGCCTTCGAGGGCGTGCTGCCCAACCTGGAGCGGCGCTGGCGCGAGACGGACAGCGCCTGGGTGCGCGAGGAGCTGGGCCGGTTTCAGTCCGAGACCCCGTGCGAGGCCTGCGGCGGCAAGCGGCTGAAACCCGAAGCCCTCGCGGTCAAGATCGCCGGCACGGACATCGCCGAGGTGTCGTGGCTGTCGATCAAGCACGCCCACGAGTGGTTCACGGCCCTCGACGGCAAGCTGACCGACAAGCAGATGGAGATCGCCCGGCGCATCCTGAAGGAGATCACCGACCGGCTGCGCTTCCTCAACAATGTCGGCCTCGACTATCTGAACCTGTCGCGCGCCTCGGGCACGCTGTCCGGCGGCGAAAGCCAGCGCATCCGGCTGGCGTCGCAGATCGGCTCTGGCCTGACCGGGGTGCTCTACGTCCTCGCCGCACCGGCCCTCTGCCTGCACCAGCGCGCCAACTCGCGCCTGCTGGACAGCCTGCGCGGGCTGCGCGACCTCGGCAATTCCGTGCTCGTCGTCGAGCATGACGAGGAGGCGATCCTGACGGCCGACTACGTCATCGACATGGGCCCGGCGGCAGGCATCCACGGCGGCGAGGTCTGCGCCCAGGGCACGCCCGAAGACGTCATGGCCAATCCGAACTCACTGACCGGCAAATACCTGACAGGCGAGCGCGAGATCGAACTGCCGCCGGAGGGTCGCCGTCCCGTCGACCGCAAGCGGATGCTGAAGATCAGCGGCGCCACCGGCAACAATCTGAAGACCGTCACCGGCGAAATCCCCGGCGGCCTGTTCACCTGCGTCACCGGCGTGTCCGGCGGCGGCAAGTCGACCTTCACGATCGAGACCCTCTACAAGGCCGCCGCCCGCCGGCTGCACAACGCCTCGGACGCGCCAGCCCCCTTCGACCGCATCGAGGGACTGGAGCTGTTCGACAAGGTCATCGACATCGACCAGTCGCCCATCGGCCGCACGCCGCGCTCGA
>JAAXIW010000387.1 GCA_012270135.1 Brevundimonas sp.
GTTGCGAGATGCGGCCGGCCTCGAAGCCGATCCGGGACAGGCGATAGGCTTCCTCGGATGAGGTCACGCCGGCGTCGGCGGCCGCGACGCGGCTCACCGAGGCGTTCAGCCGGGCGACCGCGGCCTGACCGTCGGCCTCGGCCTCCTGGCGCGCGCCGGCCAGGCGGGCGTCCGCGGCGCGGAACTCGGCCTGGGCCGCGTCGATATTGCCGCGGTTCCGGTCGAACAGGGGCAGCGGCATGCTGATGCCGAAGGTCAGCGCTGTCGCATCCTCGGCTTCGTAACGCCGAACGCCGACGCTGGCGCTGACGTCGGGCCGCGCGCGCACTCGCTCGACGGCGATCCGCCGTTCGGCCGCTTCGCGTTCGGCCTCGGCGACGCGAACGGCCGGCGCCCCGGGAGCGGCTTCGATGGCCGTCCGGGTCGGCGCGTCGTCCAGCAGGCTGTCGACGATCGAGGTGACCGGCGCGGGCAGCATCGCGACAGCCGTCAGGCGGGCGAACGCCGCGTCCCGCTCGGCCTGCGCCTCGTCACGGGTCGCGCGGGCCGCCGCCGCCTCGCTCTCGGCCTGGATGCCGCGCAGCATGGGCTCGCGTCCCTCCTCCACGAGCACCAGGGCGGCGCGGGCGTCCGCGATGGTCAGGCTGAGCGCCTCCTCGGCCAGGGCGAAGCGCCGCTCGGCGGCTTCCGCTTCGGCGTAGGCGAGTGCGAGCCGTCCGGCGGCGTCGACGACCGCCTGATCGCGACGCAGCGAAGCCGTTCCGGCCTCCGCCCGCGCCACCTCGACCCGGGCGCCGCGCCGGCCCCACAGTTCGAGGTCCTGGGTGAGCGAGAGCGTGGTCTCGGCGTTGTCGTAGCCGGAAAAGGGACCGCTGCCGAAGGCGTTCTCCGCCTCGAGGGCGGCGGTCGGGTTGGGCCGCACGCGCGCCTGGCGCACCCGGGCCTCGGCCGCTTCGAGCAAGGCGGCGGCCTCGGCCGCGGAGGGGCTGGCCCCTATGCGCTCAAGCAGGGTCCGGAAGGATGGCGCGGGATCGGCCCAGGCCGGGCCGGTCAAGGCGGTCGTCAGGGCGACCACAGCGCAGCCGACCGCGAAAGGCGGCAAGCGGCGAATAGGGGATGGCATGTCTCATGTCCCGGAAGGTTGACGTGAAGGGCGCGCGCGAACGCGAGGTCACGTCAGGTTCTGGGCGGGCGCATGGGACCGGCGGGCATCCGGGAGGCCGGCGCCTGATCGAGCGATGGCGCCAAGGGCGCGCGATCGAGGGCCATCGACCTCATGTCGTCAATCGCCGGCGGCGCGGTAATGCCGCAATGGTGGCAATGGCCGTGGGCGCAGGCGACCTGACCTGCTGCGTCCTTGCGTTCGCCGTGACCTGTATCGGACACAGCGACGACGTCCGACGCGGCCAGGCCTTGCAAGCTTCCGGTCTCGGGTGCGCAGGCGAAGGCGTCGGCTGCGGAAACCAGGACGAACAGGGCCAGGAACGACGCGAGCAGCGCCGCCATCCACCCATGCCTAGTCGAGGGAAACCCCATGCCGTCCCATAACACGGTGCGCCGCGACATCAATCGCCTCATCGTCGCACCGCCCGATACAGAGAGATGGATCCGGTGGCGGTCGGGATGACATCGAGCACTTGAACCTGTGTGAAGCCGGCCTCGGCCATCAGCGTAGGCAGAACGCCGTCGGCGTTCGGTTGGGTGTTTTCGTAGCCGTCCAGAGACTGCACCAGGCGGAAGAGCACGCGCATCGCACCCGACTGGCGGCCGTAGTCCGCGACATGCAGCGTTCCGCCCGGCTTGAGCGCCCGCAGGCTCGCGGCGAGGCCCGCTCGCTTCTCGGCCATGGGCAGCTGATGGAAGACCAAGCTGGAGACCACCTTGTCGGCGGCGTCCTCGCCCAGGAGCGCCGCCACATCGCGCGAAAACCCCTGGATGAAACGGACGGCCTGACCTGCAGCGGCCGTCTTCGTCTCGGCCCGCCTGAGGATGTCGCCGTCGGGATCGAGGCCGAAGATGCGCGCGTCCGGCGCCCGGTTCGCCATGGCGATCGCGAATGAGCCGGTTCCACATCCAAGATCGATGATCGTCTCGCCAGGGGACGGAGCCACCTGTTCGAGAAGGCGGCTCCGCCACAGCGGTTCCCGGGTCAAAAGCGCGATGGCCGGATCATACAGCCCGCTCAGGGCTGTATGGCCGAGCGCGGGGGTGAAGTTCGCGGTCACGCGGCGGCCTTCAGTTCTTCGCGGGACTGACGAATGATCGACCAGCCGGATTGCAGGAAGACCACCGCCAGGATCGCGCCGGCGATCAGGTCGGGCCAGCGAGAGGCGGTCAACCAGACGGCCACGCCCGTGGCCGCGACCACCAGGCTCTGGATCAGGTCGTTGCGCGTGCACAGCCAGACCGAACGGACATTGGCGTCGCCTTCGCGATGGCGGACCAGCAGCAGCGCGGCCAGGGCGTTGGCGAAAAAGCCCAGGGCGCCCAGGCCGGTGATGACGACGCCTTCCGGGGGCGCCCCCGAGGTCGCCCGCCAGATCGCGTAGCCAAGGATGAACAGCGCCAGCGCCGCGAGGCTGGCGCCCTTGATGATGGCGGCCCCGGATCTCACGGCGACCGAGCGCCCGATCACGGCCAGGCTGATGCCGTAGGTGGCGGCGTCGGCCAGGAAGTCGAGGGCGTTGGCACCCAGCGAGGCCGAGCCCTGCAGGGCCGCGCCGCCGGCGATGGCCAGGAAGGCGGCGCCGTTGATAGCGATCACCGCCATCAGGATGCGGCGATAGGCCGGCGTGGCGCCGTCGAACTTGACGGCCGCGCCGCAGCCGCAGCCGGCGGCCGCCGGTTCGGGGGACGAGAGGGAGTCAGTCATCGAAGTCCGCCTTTCACCACGAGAATGCATCCTCCAGTCGCTCGAGGATCAAGAACAAAAATGGATGCCTCGCCCAAAAAGACGCGGTTTGGCGGAACCGACTTGATCCTCTAGTAGCTAGAGGACGCACAATCGGACGAAATCCACAGGAGGCCTCATGATCACGATGCACCCGTCGCGACGCGGTCCCAGCCGCATGCGGGCGATCGCCTTCTCGTTCTTCATGCTGATCGCCGCTCTGGATCAGGCCGCCAAGGCCGCGGCTCGCGCCCGACTCGAGAGCCCGGTGGACCTCACGCCGTTCCTCGCGCTGCGTTTGGGATTCAATCCCGGCGTCACCTTTGGCCTGTTCGCAGACTCGGGCGCGGTGGGACGATGGGCCCTGAGCGCCGTGGCATTCCTGATCATCGGCGTCCTGCTGACCTGGATCTGGCGTACGCGAAGCGCCGTCACGGCGGTCGCGGCGAGCCTCATCGCCGGTGGAGCGCTCGGGAACCTGCTCGATCGTCTGCGCTCCGGCGCGGTGACGGATTTCATCGATCTTCATTGGGGCGACGCGCACTGGCCGACCTTCAACCTCGCCGATGCGGCCATTGTTTGCGGCGTGGCGCTGCTCCTCCTGACCGTCCGGGGCTCGGACGGCCGCCCGGCGACGTCGACCCTGGGACGGGCGGCGCGATGACCTTTTCCGCCGAACAGAAGGCGATCGCCGTCCGTTCGGGGTTGGCGATTCTCATCACCGCTGCGGCGGTGGCGTCAGCTTGGCTATGGCTTTCGCCACGTCTCCTGGGCGCCGCGCCGGACATGGCGACAGCTGATCGGCTGGCCTACGCCCTGAAGGCGGACCTCCTCGTTTTCCTGTGGCTCGCCGGTTGTTTGAGGGCCGTGGCGAGCATCCGGTTCCGGTCCGACGCCGACCGGCCGGGTTCCGCCTATGCGGCGCCCAGCTCGAGGCTCGCCGTGCCTGCCGCCGTGCTTCAGAACACCCTGGAGCAGACGGTCCTGGCGGTGGGCGCCCACCTGGTGCTCGCCACCGTGCTGCGCGGCGAGGAGATGGTCGTGCTGCCGGTGCTGGTCGCCCTCTATCTGATCGGCCGCGTGTTGTTCGCCCACGGTTATGCCCGGGGCGCGGCGGCCAGGGCCTTCGGCATGGCCCTTACCGGCGCTTCCACGATCGCCGCCTTCGGCGCCGCCATCGTCCTCATGGGGCTGGGCCGATGATCCTTTTCCGTCCTGCGCCTGCCGCCCTTCAGCCCGCTGCTGCGAGATGATGCGATGACCCTGCCCTCCCCGGCCTCGTCCGGCCTGCGCCCTATCGGCAAGCTCGCCGCGGCCACCGGCGTCAAGGTCCCGACCATCCGCTTCTACGAGGAGATCGGCCTGCTTCCCGCCGCCCCGCGCACCGCCAGCGACCGGCGGATGTATGACGACGCGGCGGAACGCCGCCTGTCGTTCATTCGGCATGCACGGCAATTGGGCTTCGATCTGGACTCGATCCGCTCCCTGCTGGATCTGTCCGATCACCCTGATCGGCCCTGCGCCGAAGCCAGCATCCTCGCCGAACGTCATCTGGCGGAGGTGACGCATAAGATCGCCCGACTCCGGGCCCTGCAACGCGAGCTTTCGCGGATGACGGCGGAATGTGCCGGCGGCCGCGTGTCCGCCTGCAAGGTGATCGAAGCCCTGCACGATCCCTCGGCGCCGGTTTGAAGACGAACCCGACCCGGGTTTGCACCGCTCCTCGGCCTCGCCGTGCAGGTCGGCGCTGAAGGTCAGAACGGGCCCGGGATGATGCAGGAGCCATTGGGTCACCGCGACGTTTTGAGTAATCCCGCGGCCCTCGTCGCGCTCCCTTCGTCCATGGAGGACTTCGATGGCGCATCGATCGACACAGCGACACGCCGATCAGACGTTCGCCCTTTTGACGGACCCGTACAGGCGCATCTCCCGCCTGTTCGAGCAGGCCGGCGCGGACGCAATCGAGACCCGTCTGGCGCTGAAGGAGACGGCCTGTCTGAGAGGGCGTGAAGCGGCCCAGGTCTTCTACGACGAGACCCGCATCTCGCGCGCGGGCGCCATGCCGGCGCCTGTCCGACGCACACTGCTCGGCGAAGGCGGCGTCCAGGGCCTGGATGGCGAAGCGCACCGCGCCCGCAAACGCGTGTTCATCGCTCTTATGTCGCCGGAACGGATCGCGCGGCTGGGCGACCTGTTCGAGGCGGAATGGCGACGCGCGGCCGTTGAATGGGCTGGCCAGGAAGAGATCGTGCTGTACGACGCCCTGCAGCCGGTGCTCACCCGCGCCGTCTGCCGCTGGGCGGGGGTGCCGCTGAATCCCGACGACGAAGCGAAACGGGTCAGTCACCTCAGGGCGCTGTTTGACGCGGCAGGATCGCGGGGGCCTCGCCACCTGTGGTCGAGGTACGCGCGGCGACGCGTCGACGCCTGGCTGGCCTCGATCATCGAGGGCATTCGCGCCGGACGACTGGCGCCGGATCCAGACACCGCCGCCTACGCCTGGGCCTGGGCGAGCGCGGATGATGGCGAACCGTTGGCGGCCCGGACGGCGGCGGTCGAACTGGCCAATGTGCTGAGGCCGACCGTGGCGACCTCGGTCTATATCGTGTTTGTGGCGCACGCGATGCAGGCGCACCCCGCGGCGGCCCGTCTGGCCACCGCGGACGCCGGCCGCCGCCGCGCCTTCGTTCAGGAGGTGCGACGCCTTTATCCGTTTTTCCCGGCGGTGATCGGGCGTGTGCGCGCGCCGTTTCGCTGGCGCAACCTTGACTTCCCGGTGGGTCGGCAGGTGATCCTCGATCTCTATGGCTCCAATCACGATCCTGCCGTCTGGACCGATCCCGACGAATTCCGTCCAGAGCGTTTCATCGACGGCTCCGGGGACGCGTTCGGCCTGATTCCCCAAGGCGGCGGGAACGCCCTGACCGGTCACCGTTGTCCCGGCGAAAGCATCGTCGTCGAATTGATGGAGCGGGCCCTCGGCTTGCTCGCCGGCCTGAACTACCGGCTGCCGGCTCAGGATCTGGAGATCGACTTCCGCCGCCTTCCGGCCCTCCCCAGGAGCGGGTTCCGAATGATGACGCGTCGGACTTCCCCGCGTAAGGGCGGCGCCTGATGTTTGCTCATGCGGGTGGCCGGCGCCTTCGTCCCTCTTTCACTTACAGCGAAGGCTGACGCGATGGCTTCGATGACATCCTATGACCTGGTGATAATCGGCGGCGGGCCGGGCGGGTACCCCTGCGCCATCCGGGCGAGCCAGCTCGGCATGTCGGTGGCGGTTATCGACGACCGGGAACTCCTCGGTGGAACCTGCCTGAACATCGGGTGCATTCCGTCAAAGGCGCTGCTGCAGGCCACAGAGCGGCTGGAGATGGCCCGCAATCTCGAGGCTTTCGGCGTCCTGGTCGACAATGTGCGGGCCGACCTTGCAGGCGTCATGCGGCACAAGGCCAGGGTCGTGACGGAGCTTGGTGAAGGGGTCGCCTACCTCCTGCGCAAGAACAAGGTCACCCGCCTGCAGGGCCGCGGCCGGCTGCTGTCGCGCGACCGTGTGGAAGTGAGCGCCCCGGACGGCAGCTTCGAGGTGCAGGTCCGCAAGGCGATCGTGCTCGCCAGCGGATCGAAAGCGGCGACGTTGCCGGACCTGCCCATCGACGAGCAGCGGATCGTCACCTCGGCGGGCGCCCTCAGCCTGACGGCGGCGCCGCGCCATCTGGCGGTGATCGGCGGCGGCTATGTCGGACTGGAGCTGGGCTCCGTCTGGCGCCGTCTCGGCAGCGAGGTCACCGTCGTCGAGGTGCTCGACCGGATCGCGTCCGGCGTTGATTCAGAGATGTCGACGGCGCTGCACAAGGTGCTCGAGGCCCAGGGCTTCCAATTCTGCCTGGCGCACAAGGTGGTCGGATCGCGAATGGAGGCGGACGACGTCGTCCTTGAGGTCGAGCCCATGGGAGACGGCGCGCGAGGAACCATCAAGGCCGATGTCGTGCTCGTGTCCATTGGCCGACGTCCCGCCACCGACGGACTCGATCTGGAGACGGTCGGCATCAAGCCGGACCCAAGGGGCTATATTCCGGTCGACGACGGCTTTCGAACCAGCGCCGAAGGGGTCTACGCCATCGGCGATGTCATCGGCGGCGCCATGCTGGCCCACAAGGCGGAGGAAGAAGGGATCGCCCTTGCCGAGCGCCTTGCCGGCGCCGCGGGCCATGTCGACTACGGAACAATCCCGGCCGTCGTCTACACCTGGCCGGAACTGGCCTCAGTCGGGCGCACCGAGGACGACCTCAAGGCGGCCGGCGTGGCCTATCGCGTCGGGCGCTTTCCGTTCTCGGCAAACGCCATGGCCAAGGCGCGGTTGGAGAAGAACGGGCTGGTCAAGGTGTTGGCGGACGCCGGCACGGACAGGATTCTCGGCGTGCACATCCTGGGGCCGGACGCGGGCAGCCTGATCCATGAAGCGGTCGCCGTCATGCAATTCGGCGCGGCGGCCGAAGACGTGGCGCGGACGAGCCATGCGCATCCGACGCTTCCGGAAGCCTTGCGCGAGGCATGCCTGGCTGTGGCCGACCGCACGATCCACCTGTAACGACCGCCCGTCGCGTGGCTGCCCGGGCTGGCCGCGCGGCGCCGAGGCGTCCCGGCGGGCGTAGAGGACCCGTAGCCGCCTACGAGCCCGGCCGCGTCGCGAATAAAGCGCGACAGCGTCGCCGCCTGAATGCTAATGCGAGCCGTTCACATCTGGATTGACCATGCGTCCTCTGCTCCGTCTGCTTGCCCTGCTGTTCGCCCTGGGGCTGGCCGCGCCCGCCCTGGCCCAGACGCCGTCCGCCTCCGAGGCCCAGGTCGCCTGGCGGCTGCTCGACTATGTAGCGGTCGACTACGCCGGCGCGGTGGCCGACGGTCAGGTGACCAATCCGGCCGAATACGGGGAGATGATCGAGTTCGGCGGCCAGATCCGGACCCGCCTGGACGCCCTGCCGCCGAATCCGGCCAAGGCCGGTCTGGTCCGCGACGCCGAGGCCCTGCAGGCGGCCATCAGGGACAAGGCGGATCCGCGCGTCGTTGGCGACCGGGCCAAGGCGCTCGCCGGCGCGGTGCTGACGGCCTATCCGAGCCCGCTGGCGCCTTCGTTCCCGCCTGATCTGGCCCGCGGCGCGACGCTCTATGCCGAGCAATGCTCGGTCTGCCATGGCGTGACCGGACGCGCCGACGGCCCGGGCGCCGAGGGGCTTGATCCGCCCGCGATCGCCTTCGCGGATGTGGAGCGCGCCCGTCAGCGCAGCGTGTTCGGCCTCTACCAGGTCATCGATCAGGGGCTGGAGGGCACGGCGATGGCCAGCTTCGCCCATCTGCCGGCCGAGGACCGCTGGGCCCTGGCCTTCTACGTGGGCCGGTTCGCCTTCACCGACGCCGAAGCCGCCGAAGGTCGACGCCTCTGGGAGAGCGACCCGGCGATCCGCGCCGTCTTCCCGGACCTGGCCGCCCTCACCCAGGCGACGCCGGCCGAGCTGGCGACAAGGATCGGCGAGACGAAGGCACGGGCGGTCACGGCCTACCTGCGCCGCCACCCGGAGGCGACGGTCCGCGCCGAGGGATCGACCCTGTCCCTGGCCCGGACGCGACTGGCCGAAAGCGAGGCCGCCTATCGCCGGGGCGATCGCAGGGCCGCGACCGACCTGGCCCTGTCGGCCTATCTCGACGGCGTCGAACCGATGGAGCCGGCGCTGGGCGCCCGCGACGGCGCCTTGCTGCGGCGGGTCGAGACGGCCATGACCGACCTGCGCGTCTCGATCAGCAGGGGCGCGCCGGCCCAGGAGGTCGCGGACCGGGTCGCCCGCGCGAACGCCCTGCTGGACACGGCCGAACGCGCACTCGCGCCCCAGGAGGCGGACAATCTCGCCAGCTTCCTCGGCGCCTTCACCATCCTGCTGCGCGAAGGTCTGGAAGCCATCCTCATCGTGGTGGCGATGATCGCCTTCCTCAGGAAGGCCGAACGTCCCGAGGTGCTGCGCTACGTCCACGGCGGCTGGGTGGCCGCGCTGGTCGCCGGCGGCGCCACCTGGGCGGCCGCGACTTTCTTCATCTCCATCAGCGGCGCCAGCCGGGAGCTGACCGAAGGGTTCGGCTCGCTTCTGGCGGCCGTCGTGCTCGTCTCGGTCGGCATCTGGATGCACGGCAAGTCGCACGCCGACGCCTGGCAGACCTATATCCGCGACAAGCTCTCTCACGCCCTGTCGAAACGGTCGGCCTGGTTCCTGTTCCTGCTGGCCTTCGTGGTGGTCTACCGCGAGGTGTTCGAGACCATCCTGTTCTATGCGGCGATCTGGAGCCAGGGCGGCCATCTCGGCATGCTGGCCGGCGCCCTTACGGCGGTGGCGATCCTGGCCGTGGTGGCCTGGGCCTTGCTGGCCTACAGCAAGCGCCTCCCGATCGGCCGGTTCTCCTCCCTGAGCTCGATCCTGATGGCCATCCTGTCGGTCGTCCTCGTCGGCAAGGGGGTGGCGGCGCTGCAGGAGGCGGGCTGGCTCGATGTCCATCCGCTGGCGTGGATCCCCCGCATCGAGATCCTCGGTCTTTATCCGACGGTCGAAGGCGTCGCCGTTCAGCTTCTGACGATCGCTATCCTCGTGGTCGGCTTCTCCCGGCATGCGGCGCCGAAAGGCGCGCGCCCAGCCTCTTGAGCGGGCGTCTGAGGCCCTCAACTGCGACCCGTTGGCAGGGTTTCGGAGCTGCTTGGGCGCCGATAGCCGCGCAGTCCGCGGATACCCAAGGTGCGGGGCCGCAGCCGATAGCGTGCGGAGACCACCCTTGGTGCGGAGATTAGGCGCCCTATTCTCCGCACTTCGCGCGGAGAATAACCTTGCTCTTGCGGCGAATGGCGCCCATATTCTCCGCAAGGAGTGCGGGGAATGGCGCAATACATCCATGAGATCGAAGGCTGGCCGCGTCTGGACTGGCGCGCTGACGCGCTTGCCGATCGCCTCGCAGCCGTCCGTCATCGCCAGGGCCTTCTGCTTGGCCGGATGCACACGCTCGGCTTCGACCTCCGCGCTGAAGCCGTCCTCGAGACCCTTACCGAAGATGTCCTGAAATCCAGCGAAATCGAAGGCGAGCTGCTCGACAAGGATCAGGTGCGATCCTCCATCGCCCGCCGCCTCGGCATGGATATCGGGGCCCTCGCCGCCGCGGATCGCAACGTCGAAGGCGTCGTCGAAATGATGCTCGACGCGACCCAGAACTTTGCGTCTCCGCTCACCGAGGAAC
>JAAXIW010000209.1 GCA_012270135.1 Brevundimonas sp.
GGTCTGGACGCCGGCGCCACCGGCTCGGGCGAGTATTTCATCCGCGCGACCGTGGCCCGCGACATCTGCCACCGCACCGCCGCTGGCGCCGGCGTCCAGACCGCCGCCGAGGCCGAGATCGCCGACGTCGGCTCCATCGGCGGCGACGGCGGCGTCATCGTCATGGGTCTCGACGGGACCCCCGCCTTCGCCATCAACACCTCCGGCATGTATCGCGGCGCCGTCTCCAGCACCTCGGAAGCGGGCGTGGCCATCTACGGCGACGAGGCGCTGCGTCCGTGACCACCGCCGCGACCATCGACCTGGCCGAGAAATTCGCCGCCTTCTCCGAACACTGGCGCCCGCGCGTCGCCGCCCGGCTGAACGGCCAGGACGTGCGGCTGGTCAAGGTCCAGGGCGTCTTCCCGTGGCACAGCCACGCCGACGCCGACGAGATGTTCCTGGTCTGGAAGGGCCGCTTCCGGGTCGAGTTCCGCGACCGCGTCGAGACCCTCGATCCCGGCCAGTTCATCGTCGTGCCGCGCGGCGGCGAACACCGCACCGCCGCCGACGACGAGGCCGAGGTGCTGATCTTCGAACCGTCTGAGGTGATCAACACCGGCGACGCCCCGACCTCCGGCTTCACCGCCCCGCAAGGCCAGACCGTATGACGACGACCCACCGCGACATCCCCGGCGTCATCGCCCCGCCGCCGCTGATCTACATCGGCTTCCTGCTGGCCGGCTGGGTCGTGTTCCGCTTCGCCAATCCCGAGGTGCTGGGCGAGGCGGGCCGGTGGCTGAAGCTCGGCTTCGGCATGGAGACCCAGACGCGCCGCATCGTCTCCCTGCCACTGATCATCGGCGGCCTGCTGCTGGACGGCGCCGCCGCCGGCTATTTCCGCCGCCTCGGCACCGCCGTGGAGCCGTGGAAACCGAGCACCGTGCTCGCCACGGACGGTCTCTACCGCCTCAGCCGCAATCCGATCTATCTGGGCTTCGCCATCACCTACGTCGGTCTCGCGGTCGCCATGGACAGCGTGCTGACGCTCCTCCTGCTGATCCCCTGCCTGTTCGTCGTCGACCGCTTCGTGATCCAGCGCGAGGAGCGCTATCTGTCCGCCAAATTCGGCGCCGACTACGACGCCTACCGCGCCCGGGTGCGGCGATGGCTGTAACGCCCGACCCGCGCGACGAACTCTCCCTGATGGCCATGGAGGAGCTCGACGCCGCCTGCGGCCTGGCCTGGCCCGAGATCAAGGCCATTACCCCCTGGGGCGACAGCTTCACCGGCTTCGCCCCCTCCGGTCGCGAGGTCGAGATCGAGCGCCGCTACCTCTGGGCCCACGCCCCGGAGGGCGCCGTCTCGGTGGAGGTCGAGGTCCGCGACGTCGGGGCCCGCACGGGCGCCGAGGCCAAGGCCCTGATCACCCCCGACTGATCCGGTTCGCGCCTCAGGCGAATTCGGGCCACCGTTAACCTTTCCCGTTGCCAACCGGCGCCGTCGGGGCAAGATGCGCCGTCCGCGAACGGCGGTCGGTCCGGCGGAGGAGCCCATGTCCTACAGCGACGACTTCGCCGGCGTCGATCCGGGGGCCCCGCTCGATCCGACCATCATGATCGGCGCCGATCCGATGTTCTGGGGCGCCATCGGGCTCGGCCTCGTCGTGGCCGGCCTGGTCGGCTGGCTGATCGGCCAGGGCGGCCGGGCGCACCGCAGCGCCGCCGCCCGCGCCAGCTGGGCCGCTATCAACGACGCCGCCAAGGCCGCCATGAAGGCCGACACCGAGGCCCTGCCGGCCCTCGCCTCCGACCTGCAGCGGGTGCTCAAGGCCCGCCTCGGCAAGACCCTCGCCTTCGGCGGCGAGCTCGGCAAATGCGTCAAGGCGCTGGACAAGGCCCTGAAGGGCGAGGCCGAGGACACGCACGGTCCCGCCCACGGCGGCCACGCGCCCGCGCCCGAGGCAGGGCACGGTCACGCCGGCCACGGCGACGGCAAGGTCGCCCCCGCGGCCGGCCCCGCCACCGCCGCCACCGTCACCATCTCGGGCCACGCCCCGTC
>JAAXIW010000273.1 GCA_012270135.1 Brevundimonas sp.
TCGTTCAGGTGCTGGAAGGCGACAACGCCGTGGCCCGCTATCGCGAGGTGATTGGCGCCACCAACCCGGAGCAGGCCGCCGAGGGCACCATCCGCAAGCAGTTCGCCCTGTCCATCGGCGAAAACTCGGTGCACGGATCGGACTCGAACGAGAACGCCGCGATCGAGATCGCCCAGTTCTTCACCGACGACCAGATCGTCGGCTGAGCCTTCGGGCTGCTGAAACGGAACGGCCCCGGCGAGCGATCGCCGGGGCCTTTTCTTTGCACTCAGCGGTTACGGCAGAAGTCGGCCAGGACCCGCGGATAGAGCGCGTGCTCGGCCGCCAGCACCCGCTGCGCCAGCGAGGCCGGGGTGTCGTCGGGCAGGACCGGCACGCGCGACTGGCCGAGCAGCGGCCCGTCGTCGACGCCTTCGGTCACCAGATGCACCGAACAGCCCGCCTCGGCGTCGCCGGCGGCGAGGGCGCGGGCGTGGGTGTCGAGACCGGGATATTTCGGCAGCAGGCTGGGGTGGATGTTCAGCATCCGTCCCTCCCAGCGCTGCACCAGCCACGGCGTCAGCAGGCGCATATAGCCGGCAAGGGCGACGACCTCGACGGCGTGGTCTTCCAGTACGGATTGCACCGCCTGTTCATGGGCGGCCCGGTCCTTGCCGAAGGGGCGGTGGTCGACCACGGCGGCGGCCACGCCCTTGGTCCGGGCCACGGTCAGGCCGCCGGCGTCCGGTCGGTTCGACAGCACCAGGACCACTTCGAACGGCGCGTCGACGTGGTCGGCGGCGTCGATCAGGGCCGCCATGTTGGAGCCGGCCCCGGAGATAAGAACCGCGATACGGGCGCGGCGGGCGCTCGGCTTCGACATCAGCGGGCGGGCGGAGCCGGGTCGCCGACCGAGACGAACGATCCGGCCGGGCCGGGGAAGACCACCGGGCTCTCGTAGCCGTCCTCCGACACCGCCGAGACGCCGAAGAAATAGTCGTCGATGACCACCCCCGGCAGGGTCAGTTCGGTGGCCGATCCGGCCCAGCGGCTGTGGGTCCATTGCGGCGCCGTGGTCGGGCGCCACCAGACGCGATAGCCGGCCGCGCCGGGAACCGCCTGCCACTTCAGCGTGGTGTCCGGCTTCACCGCCCCCTCGATGGTCACGTCCAGCGGGGTAGCGGGCGCATTGGCCAGCGCCGCCATGGCGACGATGTTCAGGCGGGCCACCTGGCCCAGATAGTCGAAGTCCACGCCGTCGATGGTGTCGCCGTAGTGGACGCCCTCCTCGACGCGGAGGTCCTGGTGCTGGCGGTCGTAGTTCTCGGCGCCTTCGCTGATGCGGACGGCGGGGAAGCCGTGGCGCAGCATCTCGACCTGGTCGCCCCCGCGGCCGTAGCGGTCGGTGCGATAGATCATCTCGACGTCGAAATTGGTCTGATAGCGCTCGGCGATCCCGTCGATGAAGCGCGCCAGGTTGCGCGAGGACGAGTCGACCTCGCCGCCGTTGTAGCGTCGGCGGGCTGCCTGAGCCTCGGTCTCGACCGTCTTGGTGCCTTCCGAGAAGACCCGCACACGGGTGGTGTCGCGCACGCCGGACTGGCCCTCGGAATTGCCGACGATGTCGTTGTTCAGATTGGCCTCGACCCGCCAGCCCTGCGCCTGGGCGTAGTCGGCGACGATCTTTCCACCCAGAAGACCCTGCTCCTCGCCCGACAGGGCGGCGTAGACCAGGGTGGCGTCGAAACGGTGCTTCGACAGCACCCGCGCCGCCTCCATCACCGCCGCCACGCCGGATGCGTCGTCGTTGGCGCCGGGGGCGTCGTCGGTGAAATTCATCACATCGCTGACCCGCGAGTCGAGATGGCCGGAGATGATGATGACCCGGTTCGGATCGCCCGTACCGCGCTGGATGGCGACGATGTTGACCACTTCGGTCGGCGTCGGCACGCGGGCACCCGTCACGGTGTCGGAGGGCGTTACGACGGTCAGGCAGCCGCCGCAGTCGCGGCTCATGGCCTCGAATTCGCGCTGGACCCAGCGGCGGGCGGCGCCGATGCCGCGGGTGTCCGACTGCGTTTCCGACAGGGTGTGACGGGTGCCGAAGCCGACCATGGCCTCGATGTCGGCGCGCATCCGTTCGGGACGGACCTCGCCGGCGAGCCGGTGAAGCAGGGCGTGCTCGTCCGCGGCGGGTGTCTGGGCCGCGGCGGAGCCGGTCACCAGCATCAGCCCGGTCAGGGCGATCGAAAGCGCTCGCATCGGCGACCTCACAGCATGGAAGGCGCGGACCTTGCCGGGGCAGGGCGCGGCGGTCAATGCGGACGGCTTGCGTCGGAGCCCATCCTCCGGGACAGTGTCTTGAGGAGACCAAGATGCACCCGTTGATCCTTGCCGCCGCCCTCGTCGCCGCCCCCCAGGATTCGGGTCAGACAACGCGCGAGATCGTCGTCGGCGTCTGTCTGCCGTTCGCCGCCTCGGGCGAGGTCTCGGCCGACAACATCGCGCTCGCGGGCCTCGAACGGCGGCCGGGCGGAGACGAACTCGACCTGCAGACCGAAAACGGCCACCATCTCGTCAAGCTGACGCTCACGGGCAATGTCAGCGAGGTCTCCCTGCGCCGGGTTTGCGAGGTCCAGGCGAGGGCTGGCGGTTTCGAACAGGCGCGCGACGCCGTGGCGGGGCCGCTGGAACAGGCCGGCTTCACGCCGGTCCCGGACGAGCCCGAGGACTGGCCGGTCTGGACGCGCGGCGGCATCACGGCCACCGTTCACCAGAACCCGGGCCGGGCGACCATCGTGCGGATCGGCTATTCGATCCTCGACGACGAAGCCTACTAGTCGGCCGCGAGCTGGCCGCAGACGAAGGCCGCCTCGCCGGCGTTGAGCAGGCCCGCCAGAACCGCCTCGGCGTTCTCCGGGGCGACCACCAGGATGAAGCCGACGCCGCAGTTGAAGGTCCGGCGCATCTCATGATCCGAAATCCCGCCGGTGTCGCCCAGCCACCGGAAGACGTGCGGCAGGGGAATGGCGTCCCAGTCGAACTCGGCGTGCAGGCCCTCGGCGATGCAGCGCGGCGGGTTCTCGATCAGGCCGCCGCCGGTAATGTGCGCCGCGCCCTTGATCAGTCCGGCCTTCATCAGCGGGAGCACCGGCTTCACATAGATCCGGGTCGGCTCCATCAGGGCTTGGGCCAGGGTGCGGTCCTTGGCGAAGGGCGCGTCCGCGTCCCAGCCGAGGCCGGACTTCTCGACCACCTTGCGGATCAGGGAGTAGCCGTTCGAGTGGGGGCCCGACGAGGCGAGGCCGATGACCACGTCGCCGGCGGCCTGGCGATCCAGATAGGGCAGGGCGTGGCCGCGCTCGACCGCGCCGAGCGAGAAGCCGGCCAGATCGTAGTCGCCGCCCGCGTACATCCCCGGCATCTCCGCCGTCTCGCCGCCGACCAGCGCGCAGCCGGCTTGGCGGCAGCCTTCGGCGATCCCCGCGACGACGCGTTTGGCTGCGTCGATCTCGAGCTTGCCGGTGGCGTAGTAGTCGAGGAACAGCAAAGGTTCCGCGCCCTGGGCCAGCAGATCGTTGACGCACATGGCCACCAGATCGACCCCGCCCCCGTCATGCCGCCCGGTCTCGATGGCGATCTTCAGCTTGGTGCCCACCCCGTCCGTGGTGGCGACGATCAGCGGGTCCTCGAATCCGGCCGCCTTGAGGTCGAACAGGGCTCCGAACCCGCCCAGCGAGGCTTCGGCGCCGGGCCTCCGCGTCGACTTCGCCAGCGGCTTGATGGCGTCGACCAGCATCTCGCCGGCGTCGATATCCACCCCCGCGTCGGCGTAGGTCAGGCCGTTGCGCAGGCTTTCGGGGGTGTCGCTCATCGGTCACGGGCCTGAATCAGTGGGCGGATTTGTGCGGCGGCTCTTGCCACAACCACAGTGCGCGGGGCTATAGCATCGGAATGACGCCGATCACCACCACCGAGGCGCTGCGCGACTTCTGCGCAAAGCTCGCAAACCAGCCCTTCATCACGGTCGACACCGAGTTCATGCGGGAGACGACCTACTGGCCGCGCCTGTGCCTGATCCAGGCGGCGTCGGCCACGGACGCGGCTATCATCGACCCTATGGCCGACGGCCTCGACCTCGAGCCGTTCCTCGACCTGTTGCGCGACGAATCGATCCTCAAGGTCTTCCACGCCGCCCGTCAGGACGTGGAAATCTTCGTCAAACTGGGCGCCATGCCCCGGCCGATGTTCGACACCCAGGTCGCCGCCATGGCCGCCGGCTTCGGCGATCAGGTCTCGTATGAGGCGCTGGTCCGCCAGATGCTGCGGCAGGAGGTCGACAAGGGCAGCCGCTTCACCGACTGGGCGCGCCGTCCGCTGTCGGACGCGCAACTGACCTACGCCCTCGGCGACGTGACCCATCTGGCGGCCCTCTTCCCCAAGCTCCGCGACCGCCTGCAGAAGGACGGCCGACTGAGCTGGGTCACCGCCGAGATGGAGGATCTGACCGATCCGGCGCTCTATGACACCGATCCGGAAAAGGCCTGGAAGCGCCTGAAACCCAAGAAATATTCCGCCAAGTATCTCGCCGCCTTCGTGGCCACGGCGGTCTGGCGCGAGCGGGCGGCGCAGGAGCGCGACCAGCCGCGCGGCCGCATCCTCAAGGATGAGGCCATCGACGAGATCGCCGCCCAGGGCCCGACCGATCCGGACGCCTTTAATCGCCTGCGCTCGGTGCCCAAGGGCTTCGGCGCCTCGCGTCTCGGCGTCGAACTCACCGCCGAGCTGAACCGCGTGCTGGCCGATCCCGAGGCCCACGCCCCCAAGCTGGAGCGCCCCTCCCACAACCAGCCGGCGCCGCCGTCGGTGGTGGAGCTGCTCAAGGTGCTTCTGAAGGCCAAGAGCGCCAACGCCGGCGTGGCCACCAAACTGCTGGCCAACGTCGCCGACCTCGAGAAGATCGCGCTCAGCGACGAGGCCGATGTCGACGCCCTGAAGGGCTGGCGCCGCCAGCTGTTCGGCGAGGACGCGCTCAAGCTCAAGCGCGGCGAGATCGCCCTGGTCCTGAACGGGCCGCGGGTCGAGGTGGTGGAGATCGAGTAAGGATTAAACGCGCAGTCCTGAGATCTTAGCGCCAAGTTCAGATACCTCGACCACTAGGCGGCCAGCCGTATTGGTAAGCTCGTCGATGGTCGAGATTGTTCCTGGAAGGGAAGGCATCCGCCGATCCCAGATAGCATCGCGGACGCGTGGAAACTTCGTGATGAACCAAGTCCCATCCTCGGGCCCATGGTTGCCGTGGACGATGATATTCCGCTTCTCAGCTAGATCGATCAGCTCCGCGCTCAGCCGATCAGCGACCGCCGCGCCCAAGACTGGACTGGCGAGGCTCCTAATCCGCTTGCCGTTCGCGGAAAGCGGATCAGAAGCCTCTTTGGCGTATGCCGTAAGACGAGTGTCCTGATCAGCCTCGTTGCCAGACCCGCCTAGATGGTGAACGGCAAACGCTAGAGCGTACTCAAGAAGCGTGCTTGCTAGGATCAGACGCCCAATGGCGGCCTGATACTCAAAGGACCACGCCTCCCAACCACGCTCTAGCGGCGCGCCTATCAACCAACCGTCGCCTTGACGATCTTGCCGGGGTTGCGGGGCGGCTCGCCCTTGGGCAGGGCGTCGATATTGTCCATGCCCTCGATCACCTCGCCCCAGACCGTGTACTGGCGGTCGAGGAAGGTCGCGTCGTCGAGGCAGATGAAGAACTGGCTGTTGGCGCTGTTGGGGTCCGAGGTGCGGGCCATCGAGCAGACGCCGCGCACATGCGGCTCGGCCGAGAACTCGGCCTTCAGGTTCGGCTTGGACGACCCCGAGGTGCCGGTGCCGGTCGGGTCGCCGCCCTGGGCCATGAAGCCGGCGATGACGCGGTGGAAGACCACGCCGTCGTAGAAGCCTTCCTGGGCCAGTTCGCTGATCCGGGCGACGTGGCCGGGCGCCAGGTCGGGGCGCAGCTTGATGACCACGTCGCGGGCCTCGCCGTCGCCGGTGTCGAGGGTGAAGGTGAGGGTGTCGGCCATCGGGCGCTCCTGTTGGGGTTGGGGCGCTCTTACATCCCGGCGCGGGACCGCGAAACCCCGGCCGCGGTCATAGCAGCGTCGGCGTCAGCGGCGGAAAGACGCGCTCGACCGTCAGGGCGCCGGCGTCCAGCGGGCGAAGCAGTTCTTTTTCCGGGCGGGCCAGGTCGAGCCAGTCCGGCCCGTCATGCGGCGGCAGCACCACGACCTGGCGGTCGTGATAGGGCGCGACGTCCTCTCCGGGCGAGGTGGTGAGCAGGGCGAAGGCGCCGTCCCGGACGATCCCCGCCATCCAGAACCATGGCTCTTCCCTGAGGGTGAACAGCCAGCGCGTCTTGCGCTTCTGACCCGGCTGGGCCTCGGTGAACTCGAAGAAGCCGGACGCCGGAACAAGGCAGAGCCGACTGCCGTCAAAGCGCCGCCCGTCCGAACGGAAGTTGAACACCGGCCGCCCGTTCGGGCCCTTCCAGGCGAAGGGCAGGGGCGCCATCTCCGGCCCCGCCGCGCCCTGCGTCACCACGGCGGCGGAATCGCCGATCGTCACCTCCTCGCGCGGCTCGATGTTCGGGCGTCCGGCCGGGAAGCGCAGCGGAAAGCGCGTATGGCTGAACGAGGCCTCGACGACATGCAGGGGGAGCTTGACCTGGAACTGGCTGCACATGCGCCGAACCTGCCCGAGGTCGCGCCTTCCGTCGACCGAAGGCGGATGACATAAGCGCTCCATGTCCGACGAAGAAGCCAAGCCTGAACGCCGCCGCATGGTGCGTCCGCCCTCCGGCGGGACCGCCGCCGGCCGCGGCATGGGCACGAAGATGAAGACGGCGGACACCAAGTCGATGTCCAGCCAGCAGTGGATCAAGCGCCAGCTGTCCGACAAATGGTCCGAGCGCGCCCGCGCCGAGGGCTGGCGCAGCCGGGCGGCCTTCAAGTTGCTTGAGATCGACGACCGGTTTCATCTGATCAGGAAGGGCAGCCGGGTCATCGACCTCGGCGCCGCGCCGGGCGGCTGGGTGCAGGTGGCGCTGAAGCGCGGGGCGAAGGCCGTGGTCGGCGTCGACCTGCTGCCGATCGAGCCGATCCCGGGCGCCGAGCTGATCCAGGCCGACTTCACCCACCCGGGCGTGGACCTTCAGATGATGGACCTGCTGGGCGGCCCCCCCGACCTCGTCCTGTCCGACATGGCCCACAACACCGTCGGCCATCGCCAGACCGATCACCTGAAGATCATCGCCCTGATCGAGATCGCCGCCGACTTCGCCATCCGCACCCTGAAGCCCGGCGGGCATTTCGTGTCGAAGAATTTCCAGGGCGGCGACGCCGGCGGCGTGCTGGCCCGCCTGCGGGCCGAGTTCGAGACGGTCAAATACGTCAAGCCGGAGTCGAGCCGTAAGGACAGCGCCGAGGTCTTCCTCGTGGCGATGAACCGGCGCTAGGCCCGCGCCATCTCCGCCGCCCGCGCCTTGCGCGCCTCGATGCGCGTCCACACGCGGTCGTGCACGGTGAAGAACACCGTCTGCACCAGCGGTTCGATGATGCCGATGGCCAGGGCGACCCGCCAGTTCCAGGTGAGGGCATAAGCCACCGCTACCGCGACCGCGAAATGCATGACGCCGTACGTCACCGTCTTGGCGGCGATCTGCCTGAACGACCGGGGCAGGACGTGGCTGTGGCCATGGCAGTGGCCGTGGGCGCGAGTCTGTTCCTCGGGCGTCATGAAACCCAGACGCGCGGTGACCGCCTCCGAGGCCTCCTCCACACGCGACAGCATCCCGCGCCGCTCGATCCGGTGCCACACCCGGTCGTGGATCGTATAGGCGATGGTCTGGAAGAAGGGCTCGACCACGCCCACGGCCAGCGCCAGCCGCCAGTCGCGCGTGATGGCGAAGGCCACGAGGATGGCCACCACCAGGTGCATCACGCCGTAACTCGCGATCTTGAGCGCGAGGCGGCGGGCTGTGCTGATCAACAGTCGGACCATGCGTCCTTCAGATGTGGGGTCGGCGCCGCATCCGGCAAGGCAATTGTTCTTATCGTAGAGATAGGCGCGAGCGGCCCTTGCGGTTCCCCGCCATCCACCGCTATACGCGGCCCGCAAAACGGAGACTCCTCATGGAGATACGCGAAGGGCTCACCTTCGACGATGTTTTGCTGGAACCCGGCCCGTCAGAGATCATGCCCGCCGACGCGGATGTCTCGACGAAGCTCACCCGCGACATCCGACTGAACATCCCGCTGGTCTCGTCCGCCATGGACACGGTGACCGAAAGCCGGCTGGCCATCGCCATGGCCCAGGCGGGCGGGCTCGGCGTCCTGCACCGCAACCTGTCCGTCGAGGAACAGGCCGAGCAGGTCCGCCAGGTCAAGCGCTACGAGAGCGGCATGGTGGTCAATCCGGTCACCGTCTCGCCGGACACGACGCTCGGCGAGGTGCGCGCCATCGTGGCCCGCAAGAAGATCACCGGCTTCCCGGTCGTTGATCCCCGGTCGGGCAAGCTGGTCGGCATGCTGACCAATCGCGACATGCGCTTCGACACCGATCCGAATCGTAAGGCGTCGGAGCTGATGACCACCGGCGAACTGGTCACCGTGCGCGAGGGCGCCGGCCGCGAGGAGGCGCGCGAACTGCTGCGCACCCGCAAGATCGAGCGCGTCATCGTCGTCGACGAGGCCTATCGGGCCGTCGGCCTGATCACCATGAAGGACATCGAGAAGGCCCAGGCCTTCCCGAACGCCGCCAAGGACGACGAGGGCCGGCTGCTGGTCGGCGCCGCCTCCACCGTCGGCGACAGCGGCTACGAGCGCTCGATGGCCCTGGCCGAGGCGGGCGTGGACGTCGTGGTGATCGACACCGCCCACGGCCACTCGATCCAGGTCGCGCGGGCCGTCGAGCGGGTCAAGCGCGAGTCGAACCGCATCCAGGTCGTGGCCGGCAACGTCGCTACCTATGACGCCGCCCGGGCGTTGATCGACGCCGGCGCGGATGCGGTCAAGGTCGGCATCGGGCCGGGCTCGATCTGCACCACCCGCATCGTCGCGGGCGTCGGCGTGCCCCAACTCACGGCCATCATGGAGGCCGTCCGCGCCGCCCGCGACAGCGGCGTGCCGGTCATCGCCGACGGCGGCATCAAATATTCCGGCGACCTGGCCAAGGCCATCGCGGCCGGCGCCTCGGTGGCCATGATGGGCTCGATGTTCGCCGGCACAGACGAGAGCCCGGGCGAGGTCTTCCTCTACCAGGGCCGGTCCTACAAGTCGTACCGGGGCATGGGCTCGGTCGGGGCCATGGGCGCCGGCTCGGCCGACCGCTACTTCCAGAAGGAGGTCGAGACCCAGAAGCTGGTGCCCGAGGGCATCGAGGGTCAGACTCCCTACAAGGGGCCGATCGGCCCGGTCCTGCACCAGATGGTCGGAGGGCTGCGCGCCGCCATGGGCTATGTCGGCGCCGCCACCATCGCCGACTTCCAGGACCGCGCCCGCTTCGTGCGCATCACCGGGGCCGGCCTGCGCGAGAGCCATGTGCACGACGTGATGATCACGCGCGAGGCGCCGAACTACCGGCAGGGCTGAGACAGGGGAGACAGGCCATGGATATGACGCCCGAGTTCATCATGCTGGCCTTCACCCTGATCCTGGCGCTGGTCCAGATCGGGGCGGCTGGCATGGCCCGCACCGCCGAGCTGGGCGGAAAGTGGAATGCCGGGCCGCGCGACGAGGCCGTTCCGCCGCCGGGCAGGCTGGCGGGGCGGCTGATGCGGGCCCAGTCCAATCTGTTTGAGACCCTGCCGATCTTCGCCGCCGCCGTGATCATGGCGCATATCGCGGGCAAGGACGGCCAGATGCTGACCTTCGTCGGGACGCACCTCTATTTCTTCGGGCGGCTGGTCTACCTGCCGCTCTACGCCTTTGGCGTGCCCTATGTCCGTTCTCTGGTCTGGCTGGTCGCCGCCGGCGGGCTGGTCATGGTGCTCGCCGCCCTGTTTGTCTGAAAGCCCGCATTGACCCCAGCCGCCCGCCTCGCCGCCGCCGCCTCCGTCCTCGACAGCATCGCCCAGGGGCGAGCCCCGGCTGAGGTCGTGCTCAAGGCCTGGGGCGCCGCCAA
>JAAXIW010000374.1 GCA_012270135.1 Brevundimonas sp.
GCTCCAGCCCTCCCGCACCTCGGAGGTCGCACGCTCCGCCGCTGGCCCCGCCCGTCAGGCCGGGGGCCGCTACTATTCGGTCCATCGTCAGAACGGGCGCGAGCCTGACGCCCTGACAATGCCGGAACCGACATACGTTGACGGCTTCGCCGTCGGCGAGATCGAGACCATGGCCTCCCAGGATCTCGCAGCGCCGGACCAGGGCCCGACCCTGATCCGCGACCGCAACGGCAATCTGCGCGCCGCCCCGGCCCTCTCGGACGGGGATCATCAGTGACCGAAGCGCCGGCCCTGTCACGCCTTCCCGACCTCATCGCCCTCGCCGAGGAGGATTCCAGCGAGAAGCGTCGCGCCCTGCTGCGCGAACTGACGGAGCATTTCTTCGGCTCGGTCCGCACTCCGGCCGAGGACAGGCTCTATGACGCTGTGCTGGTCAAGCTGACCAACGACATGGAGACGGCGGTTCGCGCCGAGCTGTCAGCCCGATTCGCCAACGCCCCCGACGCGCCCCATAACCTGATCCGTCGGCTGGCGAACGACGAGGCCGCCGTGGCCGGCGCTGTGCTGGCTTCATCGCCGGTCCTGACCGACGAGGACCTTCTGGGCGTCGTCCGCAGTCAAGGCCAGGACCACCTGCGCGCCGTCTCGGCCCGCCCGTCGGTTTCCGAAGCCGTCTCCGAGGTGATCGTCGAGCGCGGCGATGACGAAACGCTGGGGACCCTGTTGCGTAACGATGGGGCACGTCTGTCCCGGAAGGCCTCCGAGGCCGCGGTCGAACGCGCCAAGGCCAATCCGGACCTGCACGAGGCCACGGTGTCGCGGGCCGACCTGTCGGCCGACCTCCTCAACGATATGTATTTCGTGGTCGAGGCGCGGCTCAGGTCACGCATTCTCGAACAGAACGCCAGCATGGATCCGGCCCTGCTTGAAAGCGCCCTCGCCGCCGGCCGGGCTCGCGTCGCCACCGACGACGGCGCTCTCCCCGCCGACTACGCCGAATGCTCGGCCTATGTCGAAGAGTTGCGCGCCGCCGGTCAGCTGACGCCGCAGATGCTGGCGCGCTTCCTGCGGTCCGGCGACAAGACCGGCGGCCGCACGTCGTTCCTGATCGCCTTGGCCCAGATGGCGGACATCGACTTCCACACGGCGCGACAGATCGTGGAGCGCCGCGAGCTGGACGCCCTGGCCGTGGTCTGCAAGGCAGCCGATCTCGATCGCGCCCTGTTCCTCACCTATGCGGTGGTGTTGCTGAACGACGACGGCGACGCCATGGCCAAGGCGCACTCCTACGCCCGAATGTATGCCGAATTGACGCGCGACGCCGCGCTCAGGACCCTCCGCTTCTGGCGTATGCGCCGCGGGGCCCAGGCGGCCTGACCCTTAAACGCGAAACGCCCGCCCCGGCGACGGGACGGGCGTTCAGATCAGCCTCCGGCCGGTCTTATTTCTTGGCGCGGCCGGCGCGGGCGGGTTTACGTCCGCCTTGGCCGAGGCCCATCTGCTTGGCCAGGTCCGATCGGGCCTTGGCGTAGTTCGGGGCGACCATCGGATAATCTTTCGGCAGGCCCCACTTGGCCCGGTATTCTTCAGGGCTCATGTTGTATTTGGTGCGCAGGTGACGCTTCAGCGACTTGAACTTGCGTCCGTCTTCCAGACAGATCAGGAAGTCCGGCGTGATCGACTTGCGGATCGGAACCGCCGGTTCCTTGGGTTCGGGCTCCGGCTCGACCGCGCCGCTCGAAACCTGTGACAGCGCCGCGTGAATGCTGGAAATCAGGCCCGGCACTTCCGCCGCCTGAACATTGTTGTTGCCGACATAGGCCGACACGATGTCGGCGGTCATCTCGAGCAGTTGCGAGTTTTCTTCCATCTGCGCGGCCTCACCTTCTTATGTGATCGTTTCAGCCGAACGTTGACCGTCAGCCCGTCGCACGGGTGAATAGAGATGATCCCCGATTCACGCAATGGCGTATTCGATGACAGCTCTGGTCTCACTCATCAGACTAGAGCCGCATTACTGACGACTGCCGATTAGCGTCCGAAGTTTTCCGCCAGCGCCAGCATCGCCGCCCGCTCCGGAGCCGAATAGTCGTCGACCTCGTCTTCCTCGCCTTCCCGGATCGCCCTGAGTAGAGCCGGCGTCAGGGCGGAAGACAACGACCAGTTCCAGTAGCGCAACACCGTCTGGGCCCGGTCCACGGCCAGCATGTCGTAAGTGACCTGGACCCGCTCCCACACTGGATCGACCGAACCGTCCTCGGCGGTCTCCGGCCGACGCATCGACCGCCACAGGCCGGTCAGGTCGGACTTGGACAGTCCTGTCGCCTTGCACAGGATCGCCAGGGGCTCCCCTCCGGGATCGCCCATGATCTTCGCCCCCGTGATCGGCTTCACCCCCGCCAGATAGGCGATCTCGGTCGCCACCTCGCGGGTCAGCCCGTGGCGTGCGGCGGCCTCGACCGCCTGCTCCAGCCCGGCATAGGGGCTCTTCTCGATCGCCGCCCGGTTTCTCTGGCGACGCTCGAGGAACTGAAGCGCCTTGCGCGAGACCGGATCCTGCCAGTTCTCTTCGGCGGCCATGGCGAAGACATCCTCGACCACCTCCTGCATGACTTCCCGCGACACGGCGAACCTCTGCAGGATGGTGCGCCGGTCGTCCGGTCCGCACCACCAGAACATCACATAGGCGCCGGACGGGCGCAGTTCCGGCCGCTTCAACAGATGGGCGCACAATGAGCGCTCGGTGCGGCTCAGACTCACGACCCCCTCGACCGCGACCTGACTGAGCCGCGCCGTGGAATTTCTCAGCACCGCCTCGATCACCGGGCTCTCGCCGAAGCTCATCAGGGCCTCGGCGACCACCTCCGACAGGGCGCGTCGGCTGGCCATCAGGAAGCGATGCTCGATAGCGGCGTCCCGCGCGCAAGCGACCAGATCGGCGTCCGTCAGCGACGCGCACTGCTCGATCAGCAGGCCGGCGATGTCCGGCTCGTCGCGCAGCAGCATTCGCGCCAGGGCGTTGGGCACTTCCGCCAGCGGGGCCAGTCGGGCCGCCACCCGTTTGCGGTCTTCAGGCGACGCGAGACGCAGCATTTCGACCAGAAGATCGCCCGTCACCGACCGCTCGAAGGCGTTGACCCGGCTACCCGGCAGCGAGACCACGTCCGCCAGCCGCTTCAGCAGCGCGTGGCGCGCGCGAAAGCCGCCTTGCGGCTCGGTCTCCTCCAGCGGGATGGCGGGCTCGGACATGTCGGCCGAAAGGTTAAGGTCAGCCGGTTAACCGCCTGTGACGGTCGAACGAGGAGTTGAGCGGGCCCTCGTTCCGGCCGTGAGGCATTCGGTGCAGCACTTCAGCGGACGACTACGGTTCGAACCGCTCCCACGCTGTTCGGCTGTCATCCACCAGTTCAAAATCCGCCTCGACCGCCCCGGCTTCGGCGAACTCCAGCCTCAAGCGCACCTTTCCGTCGGAAGCGCGGTCGGGATCGTAGTTGATCAGCATGAAATGCAGATCGCTGCCCGGCCGAACGTCCAGTTGCCCGGCGCCCGGCACCAACCACGCTTCGTCCTTGGCCATGCCGGGGTTCGGCCCCTCGCGCTGAATCCGGTGCAGTTCCACTCGATCTGCGCAGGCGCAGGTTACACCGATCAACCGGTCCGCGACGGGCGATCCGTTGCGGATGCGCAGATAACCGGCCACGTCCTGCCGTTCGCCCACGCCCCGCACGATGCGGCGGGTCAAATCCATCGGCCCGACCGAAGCGGGGGCCTCCATCGCGGCCGGCACGGCGGGCAGGATCACGCTCGCCGACGGGTCCTCGCGGTAGTCGAACCCGCCGATCGCGACCCAGACGCCGTCCTGCTCGCTGCTGGAGCGGACGCGATAAACCCCGTCAGCCCCCAGCATCGCCGTCGACTTCAGGCGCTCGATGGTTTCCGCCCCGTGCACGGTCTCGTCGACCTCGAACCCGCCCGCCACGGGCGTCATGACGCCCGTCGTGTGGAATCCGCCGGTGGTGAAATAGTGGAACACGTAGTCGCCGGAGTCCTTGTCGCGAAAGATCAGCGTCTCGCCGGCGTAGGCTCCCGCATTGACCGAGTGCACCACCCTGACGGCGTGGCCCCCGACCGCCCACTCCCAGCGTTGCACGTCCTCGATGCCCGGCCGGGCGGTCGCGACGCCCCGCCAGGTCTTGCCGATCATCGGGGCGAACGGCGCATAGGCCGCCGGGCCGGAGTCGTTGGCCGGCGGCGGCGCCGGCTGGGCCAAGGCGACAGCGGGAACAATCAGTACAGTCAGCGCCGCAAGGACGGAGGCAAGGCGTCGGTGCATGATCAGTCTCCCTGGACGAGCTCGGGACGAGGCGCGGCGCGCGCCAGCAGCATGTCGAAATGGTCCCGGAGCGCCTCCACGCCCCGATCGAAATAGCCGACATCGCGATGGGTGCGGGCCTGCATCACGCCGCCCTCCATCGTGGTCAGCACGAATTCGCCGAGCGCCCGCCTGTCCAGATCGGCCGGCAGCCTGTCGCCCGCCGCCTCCAGGCACCGCTCGATGGCTCCCGCCCAGTTGGCGAAATTGACCGCCAGCAGGTCGCGCACCACCGGATCGGCCTCGTGCAGCTCGAGGGCCAGAGACCCGATCGGACAGCCGTAGGTGCAGTCGGTCTCAAGGATCATCCAGCGATACCGCGCCAGCAGCGCGAAGATGCGCTCAATCGGATCATCCACCCCCTCCCAGGCCGGAGCCAGAAGGTTTTCCTCGATGCCGTCGCGGTACGCTTCCAGCACGGCGATCAGCACATCCTGCTTGCCGGGGAAGACATGGTAAAGGCTGCCTGCATTCAGCTGCGTCCGACTCAGGATGTCCGCGATCGAGGTCGAGTTGAATCCCTTGGCCCAGAACAGCTCCATGGCCGCGATCACGATCCGTGTGCGGACATCGGGCGAGGCCTTCACGCCGCGGCCCAGGCCTGCTTGATCCAGGCCTCCACCTCGGCATCGACCTCGTCGGTCGAGCCGATGCGGACCCGGTGGGTGACCATCGCATTCCACGATCCGGCCGCCTCGAGCCGCCCGGACGGCTCCACTCCCTTCAGGGTCAGGCCGAGATCGAATCGGTCTTTCGTGGACGGCTGGCCAAGACCGAACTGCTTGTTCCGGCGGAAGCTGACATAGCCTTTCTTCGGCGCGAACTCCGCGCCCTCCAGACCCGATACGATCGCCGCCACCCTGTCGTAGATCGGCCGCATCGCCGTCTTCGGACCGGCGAACATGGTTTCCATCAGCGCCGCGTCGTCGCTGGAACCTGCGTCCGAAGCGAAAGTCTTGTGCGCGACCAGATTGGCGTAGCCGTGGCCCAGACCGTGTTCGGCCTTCAGCCAATCGACCAACGCCTTGTGCTTCTCCGGCCCGGCGCTCCTGGAAGCGGCCACCCAGTCGGCCAGGGACCGCCCCGTGTTCGCTTCCAGGTTGGCGATCATCTTCGCCGTCGCCGCATCCATGTCAGCCATTGTCGCGTCCTCCCTCGCCGGATTGAACGCTCATTCAAGACTGGGAGTCAATGGAATTTTGAACGACCGCTCAACCGCTCGCCGCCGGACGCCTATAGGCCCTCGAACAGCGCCGTCGACAGATACCGCTCGGCGAAACTGGGGATGATCGTCACGATGGTCTTGCCTGCGTTCTCTTCCAACGCCGCCTGACGGAAGGCTGCGACCAGCGCCGCGCCCGAGCTGATGCCGGCCGGAATCCCCTCCACCCGCGCCGCCTTGCGGGCCATGTCGAAGGCGTCCTCGTTCGACACCTGCTCGACGCCGTCGATGACCGAGCGGTCGACGATCGACGGAATGAAGCCGGCCCCGATGCCCTGAATCTTGTGCGGTCCGGGTTCGCCGCCCGACAGCACCGGCGACGCCGTCGGCTCCACCGCGATCATCCGAACCGACGGCTTGCGCGCCTTCAGCACCTGGCCGACGCCGGTGATCGTCCCGCCGGTGCCGACGCCCGAGATGACGATCTCGACCTCGCCGGCCGTGTCGTTCCAGATCTCCTCGGCTGTGGTGGCCCGGTGAATAGCCGGATTGGCGGGGTTCTCGAACTGGGACGGGCTGACCGCGCCCGGCGTCTTGTCGAGGAGTTCCTGCGCCATGCCGATGGCGCCCTTCATCCCCTTCTCGGCCGGCGTCAGCACCAGTTCGGCGCCCAGCAGCGCCAGCATCTTGCGCCGCTCCATCGACATGCTCTCCGGCATGACCAGGACCAGCTTGATGCCCTTGGCCGCGGCCACAAAAGCCAGGGCGATGCCGGTGTTCCCGCTGGTGGGTTCGATCAACACGGTATCTGGACCGATCTTCCCCGCCTGCTCCAGCGCATCGATCATCGCCACCCCGATCCGGTCCTTCACCGAACCGATCGGATTGAAGAACTCCAGCTTGGCCAGCACCCTCGCCTTGGGCTGATACTCGGCAGACAGCCGCGGCAACCCGACCAGCGGCGTATCGCCGATGGTGTCCAGGATCGATGGATAGACCTTGCCGCGCCCGGACTTCAGATGGGCGAACGGATCGTAGACGGCGTCGGACATGTCGGATCTCTCACTGCAAACCGGCAGTCTACAGATAGGGGTTCCGATCCGTTCGCAAGGCCGGTCGGCCGACAAATTGCGGTGGGGCGCCGGACCGGTCGTCCAGCGCCCCGTCGCGCCTACATCCAGTCGTCCAGGCCGTCTGAGGGCCGGAGCAGGCCGGCGGGATCGGCGATGTACCCGCCGTCGTCCACCAGGGTCAGCATCCGTCCCGACCCTGCGCCGAACTGGCTTGGAGCGGTCGTCCCATCGAGGAGACCGTCGTCGGTCAGCCCGTCTCCAGGCAGGACCTGCGGCTCCTCGACGCTCTTCAGCATGATGAAATCATCATCCAGCAGACCGGGCAGAACCAGCGCATCCTGCGACTTCATCGACGGCGAGGCCTCGGACGTCGCCACGGCCAGATCGGACAGGCGGGCGGTGGTCCCGTCGCTGAACCAGACCCGCTCGACGCCGATCAGCAGGTCGCTTCCGTCGCGACCGCCGACGCCGTCGGTGATCCGGAAGCCGTCGCCATCCGCGACGACGGTGTAGTCGGCCCGCACGCCGGACATCACGGCCAGATCATCTCCGTCGCCGCCGACCAGCCTGTCGTCTCCGCCCGCGCCCCGCAGCACGTCCGCGCCGGCCCCGCCGGTGATCACATTGGCCAGTTCGTTGCCCACTCCGCTGAAGTTCGACGCGCCGGTATAGGTCAGGTTCTCGATGTGCGCCCGGAGCGCATAGGCGCTGAAGGCCGTCTCGATCGTGTCGATCCCCTCGCCCGCGAACTCCACGACGGTGTCGTGGGCCGAGACGACATAGACATCGTCGCCCAGACCGCCCTGCAGCTGGTTGGCCGCGCCCGAACCACCGATCAGCACGTCGTCGCCGGCGAGGCCGATCAGGGTGTCGGCCCCGGCGCCGCCCGTCAGGACATTGGCGCCGCCGCTGCCGATCAGCAGGTCGGCGAAGCTCGAGCCGGTCACATTCTCTATGTTGACCAGGACGTCCGTCCCGCCGTCGCCGTCGTTGCGCGCGGCTCCGGCGTTGAGTCGGACATCGACGCCCGCCGCCGCCTGGGCGTAGCTGGCGGTGTCGGCGCCGCCACCTCCGTTCAGCGTATCCACGCCGCCGCGCCCGATCAGCACGTCGTCGCCCGCCCCGCCTGTCAGCAAGTTGGCGTCGGCGTTGCCGATGGCCGTGGCGCCCGCCGCCCGGGTCAGAACCAGATTCTCGAAATTGGCCTTCAGCGTATAGGCGGCCAGGTCGGTCTCGACGGTGTCGGTCCCTTCGCCGGCGAACTCGACCAGGGTGTCGCCCGCCACCGACACCACATAGCGGTCGTCGCCGACGCCGCCCTGCATCTGGTTGCTCGCGCCGGTCCCGCCGACCAGGATGTCGTCCCCGGCCAGACCGATCAGCACGTCGGCGCCCAGGCCGCCGTTCAGGACATTGGCCCCGCCGGCGCCGATCAGGACGTCGGCGAAGGCCGAGCCGGTCAGGTTCTCGATCCCGCTCAGCGTATCCGATCCGCCGTCGCCGTCATTGACTGCGGAGCCGGCATTCAGCTGGGCTCGCATGCCGGCGGCTGCGTTGCTGTAGTCGGCGGTGTCGACGCCGTCGCCGCCCACCAGGACGTCGTTCCCGCCGCGACCGGCCAGGACGTTGTCGCCCGCGTTGCCGGTCAGATGGTCATCTCCTCCGCCGCCCGTGGCGCGTTCGATGGTGACGCCGTTGGCGATGGTGAAGCCGGACCAGGCGCCGAGCGCGAACGACACCCGACCGCCACCGCCCTCCTCATACCGCAGGGTCGCCGCCCGCAGATCGATAGTGGCGTTCCGGTCGCCGTCGTAGCGGATTTCGTCGTCGCCGCCGCCGTCCCAGATGGTCGAGTAGAAGGTGCCGGCGTCGTTGGTGTCGTCGATGAGGTAGACGTCATCGCCGGTCGCCCACTCCTCGTTGACGCCGTATTTGTCCTGAAGCACCGCGATGTCGAGCGCGCTCAGCGTGCCAACCCAGCCGAAGTGATCGACCTCGGTGCCGGTGATGCCGCCCGAACGCGGTCGGCCGTGGCCGTCCGGGGCGCCGCCCTCGCCGATCCCTTCCTCCCAGCCGTCGTTGTACGACATCACGGTGTAAACCTGCTGGCTAAGACCATGGTCACCGTAGCCGCCTCCGATGCCGCCGGTGCCGCCGTCGCCGCCGCGCATCACGCTGGAGCGGCCGCCGTTGTCATGCGGGTGCGCCATGCCGTGGCCGTGGCCGAGCTCATGCAGCAGGGTCGGGAAGTAAAAGCCGCCCTGCTGCACGCCTTCCTCGGTCCAGCGCACGTCGCCGGTGTTGATCTCCATCTGGCCTGCGTTCTGCTCGCCGGGAGGACTCATGCGGCCCAGCAAGCTGGCCCCGACGCCCGGCGTGCCCTCGTAGGTGATGATCTTGATGTCGGCTTCATTGCGGTCGTAGACCCGCACATATTCGATGTCGGCGACCTGCTCGTAGATGCCGAAGGCCGTCTCGAAGGCCTGCATCTCCCAGTCCTGCATGCCTTGGGCGACGATGTTCTCGGTCAGGCCCGGGTTGGTCGGATCCTCGCTGACGAAGACGTCTCCCGTCTCGGCGAAGTAGTAGGTGATGACGTTCTTGCCGACGATCCCGTACGGATTGTTGTCGATCGGAGTCCCGCCGTTGGCCACGCCATTGTCCGTGCGCGTGCCGTTATCCCCGTCCGGATTGCGCGACGATCGCGTGAACTGGCTGCCCCAGTCGAGAGAATGCAGCGGGCTGTCGGGCGAATAGAACGGCACATAGGCGGTCGGGGCGGTGGCGTCGACGGTGGTGACGAACACCTCGTAGTCGCCGACGAAATCCCCTGTGGTTCCGTTGGTCCCGTCCTGGTCGTAGGCCCGGGCGTTGATGTAGAAGGTGCCCGAACTCTGCGCGGTATAGGTCAGTACGGCGTCCAGGCCCGACGGCGTGTTCGGTCCGCCGCCGTCAGCCGTGACGACCAGATTGCCGAGGCTGTCGTAGAGTTCGATATAGGCGTCCACCAGCGGCACCCCGCTGGGTCCGCCGGTCACCAGGAACATGCTGATGTCGTAGGTCTGCCCGGCGACCAGCTCGACCGAGTAGAAGTCTTCATCGCCGATGGTGTCGATCGTCGACACGAAATGCGCTCCGTCCACCGTCAGGGTCTGGGTGGTCGAGCTGTCGCCGGGAATCGTGTCGGTGGTCACCAGCAGGGTTGGCGGCTGCACCGGACGGGGACCGTCGCCCACGCCGTCCTGGAAGAAATCAGTGTAGCGCTTGCCGCACCCACAACCGCACCCGATGCTCCAGCTCGCGATCGGGTCGGCATTGTCGTTCGAGGCGAACAGCAGAGGCGTCGGCGAGACGCCGTGAAGTGACGCCGTCAGGTCGATCTCGGCGAAGGCAAGCGGGGACACGAGGCGCGTGTCGGACACAGCCGCGCGCGCGGCTCCGGAAGAAGCAGCCATGGGAATACCCTCCTGGTTCGGA
>JAAXIW010000035.1 GCA_012270135.1 Brevundimonas sp.
CGATCGCCGCCCGCGCGGGCAGGACCTGGCCGCGTGGCCAGCCGGCCGGCGGGGCCAGCACCGGCATGTCGAACTCGGCGTCCGGGGCGCGTCGGGCCGGATACTCCGGCGCGAAATAGGCGGTCAACAGGCCGGGCCCGCCATCCGCCGTCTCCGCCGCGACCACCGAGAAGCCGCTCTCGAAAAAGGCTCGCGCCAGTGAGGGCGTCACCGGCCGCGAGGTGCGCCGGACCTGCATGGCGCGCTCGCACTGGGTCCGCGCCGCCGGGTCGCGGGCCGCGCCGCAGCCGTCCAGCCAGGCGTCGAAGGCGGCCAGATGGTCCTCGTGATCCCAGCCGGGCAGGGCGGCGGGGCTGAGGCCGGGCGGCGCGACCGGAGGCGCCGGCGAAACCGGGCCGGGTGCGGGAGCCGGTTCCGACGGCGGCGGCGGCGGAGCGGAAGGGGCCGGCGCGGTGGCGCAGGCGGCCAGCAGCAGCCCGAGGGCCAGGACCGGGCCGACGGCTCCGGCGCGGCGCCCGGTCATCACGCCGTAGCGGGCTCGGTGCGGGCCAGCAGCCAGTTCGGATCGCTGGCCCCGAGCGTCCGCTCGAAGGTCCAGACCTCGGCCACCCGTCGCTCCTCGACCTGTTCCTCGGCCGAGGGGTCGGCGGGCTTCACCCGGTTGCGCAGCTCGGCCAGGAAGCGGACCTTGGCCACAGCCCGGTTCTCCTCGGCGTTGGCCATCTCCAGATCGGCCCGGGCCGGGTGCAGGAATTCGGCCTCCTCGGTCTCTCCACGCGCCTCGCGGGCGGCGATTCCGCCCTCGAACGAGGCCATGACATGCGGGGTCAGCAGGGGCTTCAGGGTCTCGCGGTCGCCCGAGGCGTAGGCCCGGACGATGGTCTCGTGAGCCTGTCGCGCCCCGTCGAGGAAGCGGACCGGATCGAAATTGGGGTCCCGCGCGCGCAGACCGGCGATCGAGGCCAGGGTCACCGCGTCGAGGGCGTTCGGCCGGCCTGGCGCGGCGTCCGCGGCCGGGACCGCCGCCGCCGGCTGGGCGCGGGCGTCTTCCTCGGGCTGCCGCCCGACCTTCTTGCCCAGCATGTTGTAGAGCTGGAACAGAACGATGGCCGCGATGACCGCGGAGATGACAATCAGAACCTGGTCCGGCACGGGCATTCCCTGACTGGCGCCCGAGGAACGCCGGGCGCGACGAATGGACGATTAGGGGCTGATATGGGGGCGCGCAAGGCGAACGCAGCCCCGGCCCGCCTGCGGCCGATCGCCCGCCGCCCTCATGGCCCCTTGGGCGAGCGTCGTTGCCGCAACCGGCGGTGCATGCTAGTCGCCGCGCCTTCCGGGCCGGACCGCCGCGCCCCCAACGCCATTCCAGACAAGACCGATCGCCATGACCGACGCCGCCCCGACCGATGCCCCGAAGGCCGCCGAACCGACCACCGGCCAGAACGGCGAAGCCGCCGGCCCCGGTTTCCGCATCCTCGCCCAGTACGTCCGCGACCTGTCCTTCGAGAACCCCAAGGCCCCGGACTCGCTGCGCATCGAAGCCAAGCCGGCCATCGACCTCGGCGTCGAGATGAACGCCCAGGGCCGCAAGGACGGCCTGTTCGAGGTCGAGCTGCGGCTCACCGTCAAGGCTTCGACCGACGCCATGACCGTGTTCAACGTCGAACTTCTCTACGGCGGCCTGTTCGCCCTCTCCGGCGTGGCCGAGCAGGACATCGAGCCCCTGCTGCTGATCGAGTGCCCGCGCTACCTGTTCCCGTTCGCCCGCGAGATCATCGCCCGCGCCACCTCGGACGGCGGTTTCTACCCGCCCTTCATGCTCGACCCGATCGACTTCGCCGGCATCTACATGTCGCGTCAGCAGCAGATCGCCCGCGGCCCGGCCGAACCCGCCAAGGCCTGATCCGGAAGGGCGCGGGGCGGTTCAGGCCGCCTCGATGTCCAGCCCGTAGGACGCCCATAGCGACTGGTCCTTCAGGGTGTCGCGCAGAAAGGCCAGATGGGCCGCTCGCTCGGCCTCGGTCGAGCGCGGCGCCAGAGGCCGGGGACGCGGACCATAGCCCCCGGCGGCCACGGCGGCGACCTGGGCCGTCGCTGTCCGCGCCGACGACAGATCCAGCCGCCGCTCCTTGCCGCCCTTCAGCTCCAGATAGACCTCGGCCAGCAGCCGGGCGTCGATCAGGGCCCCGTGCAGCGTCCGCTCGACCAGGCTGATCTTGAACCGCTTGCACAGGGCGTCGAGCGAATTGGCCATCCCCGGGAATCGCGTCTGCGCCAGCTTCAGGGTGTCGATCCAGCGCGTCTCTGCCAGGAGCGCATGACCGCACAGCCCGCACTCATGGTCGATGAAGGACCGGTCGAAGGCAGCGTTGTGGGCGATCACCGGCGCGTCGCCGATGAATTCCATCAACTCGTGGACCACATCGCGGAATTTCGGCGCATCCCGCACCTTCTCGTCGGTGATGCCGTGCACCCGGATGGCATCCGGCGGGATCAGACGCTCGGGGTGCACCAGGGTGTGATACATTCGGCCCGTCGGCAGCAGATCCTCGATCTCGATACAGCCGACCTCGATCAGCCGGTCGCCCGTCTTCGGATCGAAGCCGGTGGTTTCGGTGTCGAGGACGATTTCGCGGGCCATGACCCTTATTGAATCGGTTCGCCGTCCGGCGAAACCCCGCGCCGGGGCGAAGTCCACCCCGGGGCCAGAACCGTCCCCACGATTTCTCGCACCCGGCGCCGCGCCGCCTCAAGCCCGTGGCCGGTGTCGACGATGAAATCGGCCCGCCGGCGCTTCTCGGCGTCCGGCGTCTGCCTGGCCAGAACGGCCTCGAACCGCTCGCGGGTCATGCCCGGCCGACCCAGCACCCGTTCGGCCTGGATCTCCGGATCCGCGGTGACCACCACCACCGCGTCCACCGCCGCGTCGCCGCCGGTCTCGAACAGCAGCGGGATATCCAGCACCGCCAGCCGCACCCCGCGCCGTTCCGCCTCGACCAGGTCCTCGAGCCGGCCCCGCATCACCAGCGGATGGACGATCGCCTCCAGTCGCCGGAAGGCGCCCTCGTCCTGTCCCAGGGCCCCGGCCAGACGGATGCGATCCACGGCCCCGTCGACCACCACGCCCGGAAAGGCCGCGCCAACCGGTCCGACCGCCGCCCCGCCTTCGGCGTAGAGTCGGTGCACCGCCTCGTCGGCGTTCCAGACCAGCGCCCCCTCGGCCGCGAACATTTCCGCCGTCGTCGTCTTGCCCATGCCAATGGAGCCGGTCAGACCGAGCACGATCATGGTGCTTCTCCAAGGGCCGCCAAGGCGAGGTCGCGCACGCCGGTCGCGGGCGGCTCGATTCCGAACAAGGCCCGGAAGGACGGCCGCGCCTGGCCGATCAGCATGGCCAGTCCGTCTACCGTCGCCAGCCCTCGCGCCCGTCCGGCGGCGAGGAAGGGCGTCAGCAGCGGCCGGTAGGTCATGTCTATCAGCACAGCGTCGGCGCGCAGGGCGTCCGTGTCGATCTCCGGCGCAACGCTGAGCGCATTGACCACCAGCGCCGCCCTCGCGGGATCGTCCGGGGCCGCCACCTCGACGCCCAGGTCGGCGGCCAGCCGTTCGGCCCGCTCCGGCGTCCGGTTGAGCACGGCCACCTCCGCACCGGCCGCCTTCAGCGCCGCCGCCGCCGCCCGCGCCGCGCCGCCCGCGCCGAGGACCAGAGCGGTGCGGCCCGCGATCGCGAGGCCCGGCGCCTGCTCGGCCAGCGCCGTTATCAGCCCCTCGCCGTCGGTGCTGGCGGCGCGCACCCGTCCGCCGGTGAACATCAGGAGCTGGGCGGAGCCGCACAATCGCGCCGTCTCGCCGGCCGCATCCGAGAGGGCCAGCGCCGCGGCCTTGAAGGGCGCCGTAACGTTCAGCCCGCGCAGGCCCCCCGCCCGGCCTTCCTTGACCAGCGCCGCGAACCCCGCCTCGTCCGCCGGACCGAAGGCGCGGTAGTCGGCATCCAGTCCCGCCGCCGCGATCCAGGCGGTGTGGATCAGCGGGCTGAGCGAATGGGTGATCGGCTGACCCGCGACGCCGGCGATCATAGTCATGCCGCCAGCACTCCGGCCCGGCGCAACTCCGCCAGCACCGGCCACAACGGCAGGCCGAGGACGGTGAAATAGTCCCCGTCAACGGCCTCGAACAGCTGCGAGCCCATCCCCTCCAGCCGATAGGATCCCACCGAACCCAGCAGCGCCTCGCCCTCCGCCGCGAGATAGGCGTCCAGAAAGGCGTCGGAGAAGTCGCGCATCCGCATCGCCGCCGTGTCGACCCCGGACCACACCAGCTGTCCGTTGCAGGCCAGGGCCGCGCCCGAATGGAGCTTGTGAACCTGTCCACGCATCGCCGTCAGCCGGGTCCGCGCGGCCTCCAGGGTCGGCGCCTTGGACACCAGTCCACCGGCGAAAGCGAGGGTCTGGTCCGCGCCCAGCACCCAGGCTTCCGGGTCGTGGCGGGACACCGCCAGCGCCTTGATCCGCGCCAGCTCTACCGCCAGCCCGGCCGGATCCGCCGGATCGTGCGCCGCCTTGACCACGTTCTCGTCGCCCTCGGCGCCCTGAATTGCGAAGGGCACGCCGGCGCCTTCCAGCATCGCCCGCCGCGCCGCACTTTTCGACGCGAGGATCAGCCGTTCCCCGCTCACCAGCTGGCTCCCACCCGATGGGTGCGGCGCTCGTTCAGCACATTGATGATCGCCGCCGCGGTCTCCTCAACGGAGCGCCGGGTCACGTCGATGACCGGCCAGCCGCGGCGCTCGAATGCCCGTCGCGCCTTGACCGTCTCCTCGCGCACCGCCTCATGGTCGGTATAGGTGGAGGCGCGGCCGGCGTTCAGCCCGTCCATCCGGTTGCGTCGGATCTGCACCAGCCGGTCCGGCGACACGGTCAGGCCGATGATCAGGGGGTTCTTCAGGCCGACCAGCCGCTCGCCGTCCTCCTGGCCCGGCACCAGCGGCACATTGGCGGCCCGGATGCCGCGATGCGCCAGATAGATGCAGGTCGGCGTCTTCGAGGTCCGGCTGACGCCGCACAGCACCACATCGGCGCTTTCCAGCTGCTCCGTCGTGCCCTGACCATCATCATGAGCCATGGCGTAGTCGAGCGCCGCGATGCGGTTGAAATAGTCGGTGTCCAGCGCATGCTGGGCCCCGACCCGCGTCGAAAGGGCCGCTCCCAGATAGCGCGACAGGGCCCCGACCAGCGGATCCAGCGCGCCGATCTGCGGCATGTCCAGCCGCCGGCATCCGTCCTCCAGCTGCTCCCGCAAATCCCGGTCGACCAGGGTGTGCAGCACCACGCCAGGCGAGGCCGCGATCTCTTCCAGCACCCGGTCCATCTGCTTGGCCGAACGGACCAGGGCGTAGATATGCTCGATCGGGATCACCCCGTCGAAGCGGGCCACCACGGCCTTGGCCATGGCGTTCAAGGTCTCGCCGGTCGAATCCGAGACGAGATGGACATGGAAATAGGTCGCCAGTCGCGTCGCGCCGGCGGGGCGGGCCGGACTCATGCCGCGGACCTCGTGGGGAAGGTTCGGTCGGATCTGTCCATGGCGGCGAGACTCCTGTGGACGGGGCCGGGCGCCGATCACCCTGACCGGGGCGCCGATCTCTATAGCCGCGCGCGCCGAAACCGGCGAGCGGGGATCAAGGTGGACGACGATCCCCTCCATCCGGGGACTCGTCCCAAGACTCGTGGAGTCGTTCGGCTCCCATGTGGACAGTCTTAACGAGACCTTAACGGCGCCCGGTTCCGGATGCCGTCGGCTGGACCCCTGAGCCCGCCGGTTAAGGCCTCGTTAGCAATTATCCCCGCTTTCACCAGCCCCGTGGATGCGCGTGGACCACTGCCGGCCATGCTGCGGACAACGTCGGATCGGCGGCTCGAAGCCGACATCTTATCCCCGCCATCCCCGGCCCTGCTTCCTTCCACCATTCTTCTCGAATCTCTTTCATTGAAGGATTGGGAAGTGCGACATCGGCACGGGCTTGAGCGTGACCCACGCCCCCGGTAAGCCCGGGATCAGATGACCGCCTCAGACACGCCCCTGCTGCTCAAGGTTCTCGCCGGCGAGACGACGGCGCGGCCACCCGTCTGGTTCATGCGCCAGGCTGGACGCTATCTGCCGGAGTATAGGGCTCTCAGGGCGACCACCCCCGACTTCATTTCCTTCTGCCTGGATCCGGAGAAGGCGGCCGAGGCGACGCTGCAGCCGATGCGGCGGTTCGGCTTCGACGCCGCCATCGTCTTCGCAGACATCCTGCTCATCCCTCGTGCGCTGGGCCAGGAGGTCTGGTTCGAGGCGGGGGAGGGACCCCGACTGGGCGCATTGCCGCCCGTTGAGGCCATGCGCGACCTGACCGCCGGGGCCGGCGAGGCGCTGAATCAGGTCGGTCAGACCCTGTCGATCGTGCGCGGCCAGCTCGAGCCGAACCGCGCTCTGATCGGTTTCGCCGGCGCACCGTGGACCGTGGCGACCTATATGCTCGACGGCGAGGCCCGGACAATCGGCAAGGGCGAACGGGCCCAGGCCCGGACCTACGCCTACGCCGAGCCGGACAAGGTCGCGGCCTTGCTGGACGTTCTGGTTGAGGCGACGGCCCATTATCTGAAAATGCAGGCCGACGCCGGGGCGCAGCTGCTGAAGATCTTCGAGAGCTGGGCCGAGGGCCTGCCCGACGACCTGTTCGAGCGCCTCGTGCTCCTGCCCCACCTAGCGCTGGTGAAACGGGTCCGGGAACTGGGCGTCACCGTCCCCCTGATCGGCTTCCCGCGCGGCTCGGCGGCGCTGGCCGAGCGCTACGCCCGCGAATGCGAGGTCCAGGCCGTGGCGCTCGACACAGCCTGTCCGCTGGAGGTCGGCCGTCGCGTTCAGGCCATCAAGCCCATCCAGGGGGCGCTCGATCCTTTGTTGCTGCGCGCCGGCGGCCCGCTTCTCGACCGGCGGGTAGATCAGTTGCTGGAGGCCTGGGGGCAGGGACCGTGGATCTTCAACCTCGGCCACGGCATCCTGCCCGATGTGCCCATCGCTCATGTCGAGCAGGTGCTCAAGCGGATCGGCGCCCAATGAGGACGATCACCGGTCGCCGCATCGCCGTCGTCCTGTTCAATCTCGGCGGGCCGGACGACCAGGCGTCGGTGAAGCCCTTCCTGTTCAACCTGTTCAACGACCCGGCCATCATCGGCTTGCCGGGCGTCCTGCGCACGCCGCTGGCCCGGCTGATCTCCAGCCGGCGCGAGACCTCGGCCCAGGCCAACTATGTGCTGATGGGCGGCGGCTCGCCCCTGCTGCCCGGGACGCGCAAGCAGGCGGAAGCGCTGGAGGCGGCTCTGTCGGCGCGGCTCCCCGACGACGAGGTCCGGACCTTCATCGCCATGCGATACTGGTCGCCGCTGACGGAAGAGACCGCCGTCGAGGTCGCCGCCTTCGGCCCGGATGAGATCGTCCTGCTGCCGCTGTATCCGCAGTTCTCGACCACAACGAGCCAGTCGTCGTTGAAGCGGTGGAACGCCGTTTACGCCGGATCGGGCGAGAGTCGCACGGTGTGCTGCTGGCCCGAGGCCCACGGCTGGATCGACGCCCAGGCCAAAGCCATCAGCCACAAGATGGACGAAGCGGGCGACCGTCCGATCCGGCTTCTGTTCTCGGCCCACGGCATTCCGGAATCCCTCGTCACCCGCAAGGGCGACCCCTATCAGGAACAGGTCGAGAGCACGGTCGCCGCCGTGGTGGCGAAGCTCGCCGAGACGGGGCGCAAGGTCGATCACGCCCTCTGCTACCAGAGCCGGGTCGGACCGATGAAATGGCTCGGGCCGTCGACGCCGGAGGCGCTGGAACAGGCCGCCGCGGATGGAGTCGGGGCGGTGGTCGTGCCGATCGCCTTTGTTTCCGAACACGTCGAGACCCTCGTCGAACTGGACATCGAATACGCCGAACTGGCCCATGATCTCGGCGTCGACCCGTATCTGCGTGTCCCCGCGGTCGGGACGGAGAATCTCTTCATCGCCGCCGTGACCGAGGCGGCGCTGCATGGTCTGTCCCGCACCGGCGTCGCCCCTTACGGTCCGGGTTGCCGGGGAGACTGGAAGGCCTGCCCCTGCCAGGCGGAGAACCGGGCGGGATGAGCTTCGAGATCTTCAACATCGTGCGCGGCCTGCACATCCTGGCGGTGATCGCCTGGATGGCCGGGATGCTGTTCCTGCCCCGGCTCTACGCCTATGACGCCGAACAGGCCGGCAAGCCCGAGCCCCTGCGTGCCGAGATGCAGGTCCTGCTGCGGCAGTGGCAACACCGCCTGCTCAAGATCATCGTCAATCCGGCCATGACCGCGACCTGGGTCTTCGGCGTCTGGATGATCCTGATCCACGTCTACGGTGTCTACGGCGAGGGATGGGCCTTCCTCGCCCGGCCGTGGATGGTCGCCAAGCTGCTCGCGGTCATAGCCCTCAGCGGCTGGCATGGCTTCCTCGCCGGCGAGCTGAAGCGTATCCACGCCGGGACCTCGACCCGCTCCGGGCGGTTCTGGCGGATGACCAATGAGATCCCCTTCCTGATCGCCATCGTCGCCGTGCTGTCGGTGACGGTCGAGTGGACCCTGGGATAGGCGCCGACGCTTGACCTCGCCGGCGCGGCGTGGTTTCGCTGGTCGCGAACCGCTCCTGGCCCCGGGCTTGCGCCCTCCGGACGGTCCCTCTCTTACAGCGACGCCTGCCGGATCGACCCTGCGGGACCCACGTCGCCTTCCCTGCCGGCCTCCGGGCCAACATCGCCAGCCTGCTCCGACGCCGTTTTCCGCGGCGCGCCCGGACGTGCACGCCTGAAGAAGATTCCCATGACCGACGCCCGCGACACCGATCCCGCCGCTCCCGAGACCGAGGCCCTCGACGGCGAACAACCGTCGAACGAGGTCGCCGCCGCCGACCTGCCGATGGTCGATCAGGAAGCCGATGAGGACGAGGAAGACGGCGAGCCGATCGTTCCGAACGGCCGCATCACCCTGGCCGAATTGAACGAGAAGACGCCAGCCGACCTGGTCGCCTTCGCCGAAGGGCTCGAGGTCGAGAACGCCTCCAACCTGCGCAAGCAGGATCTGCTGTTCGCCATCCTCAAGGCCCTCGCGGACGAGGAGGTCGAGATCATCGCCGACGGCGTGCTCGAAATCCTGCCCGACGGCTTCGGCTTCCTGCGCAGCCCGGACGCCAATTATCTTCCGGGTCCGGACGATGTCTATGTCTCGCCGTCGCAGATCCGCCGCTTCGGCCTGCGCTCGGGTGACACTATCCACGGCGCCGTGCGCGGCCCGCGCGAGGGCGAGCGCTATTTCGCCCTGCTCAAGGTCGACACGATCAACCTGGAAGACCCGGAAACGGTCAAGACCAAGGTCCTGTTCGACAACCTGACCCCGCTCTATCCGGAAGAGCGGCTGCACATGGAAATTCAGGACCCGACCCTGAAGGACCGTTCGGGCCGGGTCATCGACATCGTCGCCCCGCTCGGCAAGGGCCAGCGCTGTCTGATCGTCGCTCCACCGCGTGTCGGCAAGACGGTGATGCTGCAGAACATCGCCAAGTCGATCGAGAAGAACCATCCCGAGGTCTTCCTCATCGTCCTGCTGATCGACGAGCGGCCGGAGGAAGTCACCGACATGCAGCGTACGGTGAAGGGGGAGGTCATCGCCTCGACCTTCGACGAGCCGGCCACCCGCCACGTCGCCGTCGCCGAAATGGTCATCGAAAAGGCCAAGCGCCTCGTCGAGCACAAGAAGGACGTCGTCATCCTGCTCGATTCGATCACCCGTCTGGGCCGCGCCTACAACGCCACCGTCCCGTCGTCGGGCAAGGTCCTGACCGGCGGTGTCGACGCCAACGCCCTGCAGCGGCCGAAGCGCTTCTTCGGCGCCGCCCGTAACGTGGAGCAGGGGGGCTCGCTCACCATCATCGCCACCGCCCTGATCGACACCGGCA
>JAAXIW010000024.1:0-263 GCA_012270135.1 Brevundimonas sp.
CCGCCCGCGTCGGCTTCGACTGGCCGTCGACCGACGAGGTGTTCGACAAATTCGTGGAGGAGGTCGCTGAACTGCGCGCCGAAATCGCCGCCGGGGACCTCGACAAGGCCCGGGAGGAGATCGGCGACCTGCTGTTCGTGATGGCCAACCTCGCCCGCAAGCTGGGCGTCGAGCCGGAGGCCGCGCTGCGGGGAACAAACGCCAAATTCGTCCGCCGCTTCGCCTTCATAGAGGCCGAACTGGCGTAGGACGGGCGCACGCCG
>JAAXIW010000024.1:273-2006 GCA_012270135.1 Brevundimonas sp.
ACCTTGAGGTCGAAGTTGCGGACCGTTGCCGCTTTCCAGGTAATGAAATGATTCCTCTTGAGCGTGCCGTCGGCCTTTCCGGTCAGGACGCCTTTGTTCATCGACCAGAACTAAGAATCGCCCGACCTACCCCGCAGGCTCCCCCCGAGGGGCACTGGGCCGACGCGATTGGTCTCCGCCTGGCCGCCCATCCCGATCCACAGGTGCGCGGCAATGCGGTGCTCGGCCTCGGCCACCTCGCCCGGGTCGTGGGGCGACTCAATCTCGCGGTCGCCCTCCCCGTCCTCCGCGCCGCCCTGTTCGATCCGGACGCCTGGGTGCGCGGACAGGCTGACGCCGCTGCCGACGATGTCGAGCACTTCCTGAAGACGAAGGTGCGCTGAAATTCAGCGGAACTGCCGTTCGAACCGCCCCAGCGCCGCCGGGTGCAACCGGACCGTCACATGGGTCCGCCCCTCCCCATCGGTCTCGCGCCCGGTGACGCGGCCGTTCTCGTAGAGCCAGGCCAGCGCCTCGCCCTGCGACGGGTCGAGCGTCAGCTCCGTCTCCGGATCGTCGTCGATCAGGCCGGCGATGGTCTCGCGCAGGGGTTCGATTCCCTCCCCGGTCCAGGCCGAGACCGCCACCGCCTCGCCCTGGGCCCGCAGCCGTTCGGCCTGGCCCAGCACCGCCTCGCGCGCCTCGGCGTCGAGCAGGTCGATCTTGTTCCAGACCTCCAGCACCCGGCGGGTCTTTCCCTCCGGCGTCTCGATCTGCTTCAGCACCGCCTCGACGTCCTTGCGCTGGGCGTCGCTGTCCGGAGAGGCGATGTCGCGGACGTGCAGGATCAGGTCGGCCTCGCCGACCTCCTCCAGCGTGGCGCGGAAGCTCTCGACCAGTTCGTGCGGCAGGTCGGAGATGAAGCCGACGGTGTCGGCGACGATGGCCGGCCGGCCCTGCGGCAGGCGGATGGTGCGCTGGGTGGTGTCGAGGGTGGCGAACAGCAGATCCTTCGCCAGCACCTCGGAGCCGGTCAGCCGGTTGAACAGGGTCGACTTGCCGGCGTTGGTGTAGCCAACCAGGGCGACCGTCGGGAACGGGACCTTCTGGCGCTGCTTGCGGTGCAGACCGCGGGTGCGGCGGACCTCCTCCAGCTCGGCCTTCAGCTTGACGATGCGGTCGGCGATCAGGCGCCGGTCGAGCTCGATCTGGGTTTCGCCGGGACCGCCGGTCGAACCGGTGCCCCCGCGCTGCCGCTCAAGGTGGGTCCAGGTGCGGACCAGACGCGAGCGTTCGTAGTCCAGCCGCGCCAGCTCCACCTGCAGCCGACCCTCCTTCGTCCGCGCCCTGCGGCCGAAGATCTCGAGGATCAGGCCGGTGCGGTCGATGACCTTGCAGTCCCAGGCCTTCTCCAGATTGCGTTGCTGCACCGGCGTCAGCTGATCGTCGACGACCACGGCCTCGGCTTCGGCCGCCCGCACCAGCGCCGCCAGTTCCTCGACCTTGCCTGAGCCGAACAGGGTCGCGGGCGTGGCTTTTCGCACCCGCACGATCTCTTCGGCGCGCACATCGAGGTCCAGCGCCCGGGCGAGGCCGGCGGCCTCCTCCAGACGTTCCTCCGCCAGCCGCGCGCTTTCGCTGCGGCCGTCGGGGTGGATGACGATGGCCCGGATCAGCGGGACGGCGTGGGCGATCAGTTGGGGGGCCAAGTGGGCTTAAGCTCTATGGGAGGGGGCGGGGCCGAGTGATCGGTG